>CAZBLG010000027.1:0-8429 GCA_964492805.1 uncultured Candidatus Saccharibacteria bacterium | reverse complement strand
TGGTCGGGGTGAAAGGACTCAAACCTTCGACCTCTCGGTCCCAAACCGAGCGCGCTATCAACTGCGCCACACCCCGATAGGTGATTACTCGAGAAATTATACACCACAAATCGAAATTTAGCCAGTGGTAATTAAGGGGCGTTTGGGGTATAAATATAGGTATATGAAGAAATTTATCGATTTTATACAGAAGTATTGGTGGGCAGTTTCCATCGGTGCGGGAATATTGGTTTTTATCATCGCAGTAGTGATGTCGCTCGGTTTATCAGTTTGGTTTGACGAGGGTTATTCAATATTGATCTCAAAAGAGCCGGTCGAGACTCTCTTGGCGCACACCGCGGTTGATGCGCACCCACCTCTGTATTATCTGCTATTAAAATGGTGGGGCAGTCTGTTTGATTTTAACGAAACGGCTCTCAGGGCACTCAGCGCTATATTTGCTGGTGCATCGGTGACTCTCGGGCTAGGCCTAACCAAGCGACTATTTGGTTTTCGTGCGGCCCTCATGTCGCTACCAGTAATTTTACTAGCACCATTCGTGCTTAGGTACGGTTTTGAGATCCGGATGTACTCATTGACGGCGCTAATTGGCGTTGGGGCAACGTATGCCCTAGTACTGGCTCGTCAGACTAAAAAACTGGTGTGGTGGGCGGTTTATGCAGCACTAGTTGCACTGGGGATGTATACGCTCTACATCGTCGTGGTGTTGTGGGTTTCGCACCTCGTCTGGTTGATCTGGACTTCTCGCAAGGACAAGCTGCCGATTCGTCAGTGGAAGTGGGTCTGGGCCTACGTGGGTTCAGTCGTGCTGTTCTTGCCATATATTGTAAACTTTTTCCGACACATAGGCACTTCGGTGCTTTCGGGAGTTGGCACAGAGATCACACTGACTAAGTTAGTAGATGTAGTTACTATTTTTCTAACCTATAAGCCAGAGTGGACGACTGGTGGTTGGGTATCACTGGCAGTTTTGGCACTGCTGATTGGGCTGATCGGCTCATTCATCGCTGTATTTTCCAAAGTAAAAAATCAGCAGCGTCGCTATCTGATGTTGTATGTGTTTATGGCTGGTATCCCGCTCTTGTTCTTTGCTATCATGTCGCTACCGCCACTTCAGTCAATCTTTTTGCCGCGCTACCTCTCGCACGTAGCTATTTGGATATATCTTCTAGTAGCGGTAGTGATCGCCCTATCGACAGCAATTCTCAAAAACAAGTGGCGTACCTATGGAGTGTATGGGCTGCTGCTACTAATTTTAGGTTACGGTACTTTCAATCTGACAGTCGATGGCAATATAACCTTTGAGCGGGTTCAAAAACCAATGGCGCGCCAGCTTCACGAAGAGTTTGAGAAGCTAGGCCTACAGTGCGATGATTCAACTACGCTTTTAGCAGACGATCCGTACATCTACATAGAGACTATTTACTACTACGAGCCGTGTGAGATGAAATTCTACTACCCGGAAGACTTTGTCTATCGAGGTGGCTATGCACCACTTAGTGGCAGCGACTTGAGGGTTGAGACGTCGGAAGAGATTGATACCGAAAGGCTAATTCATCTTCGGGAGTCACATATTCGTCTAGAGATTGATGAGCGCTACACCCTGGTAGAGTCAGTCGAGTACAGCAAACAGCATCTGGATATCTATCAGCTGGCTGATTAGTTATCTTGGTCGCTGCATGGCGATTTGGCGAGCCTTCTCAGCTAAACCATCGTCGATATCGGCTGGGTGAAATTCACCAAACTTTCTCAAAGCTGCTTTTTCTATCAAAAAATCAGTAACTTTAGGATTTTTAGGCAACAACGATCCATGTAGGTAGCTGCCAACTATGTTTCGGTAGCGTGCGCCCTCATGCCCGTCTCGTTCGTTGTTGCCAGCACCGAGCGTTACTTCGGCTAGTGGCTTGACGCTAGGTCCGAGAGTTGTCTGCCCGCTGTGGTTTTCATAGCCAACAATCACCCCAAACTCATCGCTCTTGGCTACGACATTGCCGGTCAGTCTTTTTACTCCAGCTACCGTTTCTAGATCAAGCAGGCCGATTCCCTTAATCTCCACACCGCCATTGGTAATAAATCGATGTCCAAACAGCTGATACATCCCACAAACTACTAGCATCGGCACGCTATCTTCAGCTAGGCGATGTAAATGCGCAGCATTAGCCAGTAAATCTTCTTGAATGATACTTTGGCCACTGTCCTGTCCGCCGCCACCAACAACAATATCAACCTCGCCTGGGAACTGGTCGCCCTGGTTATACTCAAGTAGCTCTGACGTGTAGCCATGCTGCTCTAAGCGTCGTTTGATCGCTAGGACATTACCCCAGTCACCGTACATATTCATGTCGTTAGGGTAGAGCTGCAGGATGGATATTTCTTTAGGCTGGGTCATTCTACCGCCTCCACCTTGGCAATTTTCGCCAGCTCACGACGAATCGTCAGCATGGCTGTGTAGGTACAGTAAATTCGTTTCGGCTTATCGGGACTAAGACCCAGAAATTGATGAAGTGCTTTGACGTTACTAGTCTTGATGGACTGAACTGCGATTTTGTCATGGTCGAGCCGTAGCGCCATATCATAAGCCCGGATACCAGACACCATCTCTACACCGGTTTTAATAAACGCCTCAAAATCTACATCCCACAGCCAGCTCATATCACGACCATCAGCATAGTTGTCATTTATGGCAATCATAGTCGGCCGCGGATCGATAAAAGACAAAAGCGCTAGCCGAAAACCGCTTGGATTTTTCACTAACAGCAGTTCCACCGGTACGCCCCTAACTTCAATCACCTCACCACGACCAAAGGCCGGTCGGACGCTGCTCAGTGCATCAATAAGCTGCTCGGTCGACACCTGGCGTTCATTTGAGCGAAGAATGTGACTGACCATAGTCAGTGCGGCGGCTGCATTGAAAATGTTATAGACCCCGGCTAGGGCTAGGCTGGTGGTGTGGGAGGTGCCATCAATTTTAAATGTAGCCGAGCCGTCGGGGTTTATCGACTCCAGCAGTACGTCAGCTTCAATCGCCTCATTGGCCTCCTCGCCACCTGACTTTAGTCCGTCGTCAGTTGGCATTAGTGAGAGTAGCTCGGTTGTGGTACCAAAAAACCTGGCCTCAGCGCCTGTTTGGTCATTGAGCGCAAAGATCCGCGGATCGTCGCGATTAAGTGTCACCGCACCAGTCGTCGCTTCGGCAATTTTGCCTAGTAGTTTGGCCGTAGTGTCAATTTCACCGAACCGATCTAGCTGATCGCGTAGAACATTTAACAGCAGGCTGTACTTTGGCGGAACCTGCTGGACGAACTTGGCAGCCCAGGCTTCATCGAGCTCTAGTACCGCTATGTCTGCCTTCAGTCGTCCCCGCATATCAATCTCACCTAGAAGAGCTGCCACTACGCCCCTTGAGAAATTGCTGCCTGTGCGATTGGTAAATACTTTTAGTCCAGCCGATTCTAGTAGCTCCACGACGATTTTAGTCGTCGTCGTTTTACCATTTGTGCCACTGATGATTAGCACGCCCATTGGTAGCTGATTTAAGGTTCGTTTCAAAAATCCCGGGTCCAGTCTTTCTACGACAAGTCCAGGCAGCGCCGAGCCACCGCCGCGCAAGCGAGCGGCTTTTTTGACTGCCTTGCCTAAAACCGTACTGAGATATTGACGCGCCATCTGTTTATTAATCATACCATTTGCGCTACAATAGAGCTATGTTTTTGGTGGGTATCTTTCAGTGGTGGTATGGCAGTGGATGGCTTCGACACGCTAAGCGTACGTACGTCGGAATTTTACGAGTAGCTGACTTTTTCTCAATAAGCCTACTACTTCGCACCCTGTTTAACCCCTTCAAGCAAATATCAGCCGCCAACGTCCAGGGTAGCTTTCCAGTTATGCTCAGCGCCTTTTTTGATCGACTATTTTCACGCGTGGTCGGTGGGGTGATTAGAACGCTGACAATTTTCATCGGTCTAGTCGTGATTGCGTTAAGAATTGGCTGGTCAGTAGTTAGCATTGTCCTCTGGACACTACTGCCGCTGACACCGCTACTTGGGTTGGTCTTGTGGCTGAGTGGAGTTGGGGTATGATCAGCCCAGTCTTTAACTACGGTAGCTTGAGGTCCCAAAAGGCTCGTTTTACCACTAGATTTGGCGATTATTGGCGAATCATCACGTACCTAATAGCAGTATTGGCGATACTGGGAGGGGCAGTTTTGTTAGCAGAGGGCAGTGCTCTTGGGTGGTTTGTGGCCAGTCTGGCAGGGCCGCTACTGATGATCGCTCTGTGGTGGCGGGGTGATCTTAAAACCATGGCAATTCGCAAGCCCGCCGAAACGATGGACGACGTGCTTTCGGCAGATATCTTAGGACGTTTACCCAAAAAACCAACTCCTAAGAAAATTGCAGAGATAGTTGGTAGCGTTCGAGCCGGGCAATTTTTGGCAGTGAGACTTGGAATTACTGGTAATTTTCTTTCACATATCGCTAGTGATGATCCAGCCGACATGGAAAAGCTCTGGGAGTCGGCACTTGAAGTGTGGCGAAGAACCGGCAGCCCAAAGATCACTGGCGCAGTCATGGCCGCAGCATTAATTGAGCAGTTTCCTTCTCACGAGGGACTGCTAGCGAACCTTCGCCTAGAGATGGAAGATGTCGATCGAGGCATCCAGTGGTATGAGCGGCTAAAGCTTCTAGCTGAGCAGTATGCAGAAAAACCGTTAAACACCGGTGGAATTGCTCGGGACTGGTCGTTTGGCCATACGCCACTGTTAACTAGATTTGCCCAAAACATTAGTCAGCAGGTGAGCGGTGGGACAATTATGACTAAAACTGACGTTCACAAAGAGTCGCTCGAGCGGCTATTGTCGGTGTTTAGCTCTGGAGGACGACAAAACATCACACTAGTTGGCCCTGATGGCTCCGGCAAGAGCACTATTGTCGCGGCGTTTGCTGAAATGCTCATAGACGGGCACAGTCAGGTGCCTTCAAGCCTACTCTACCAGCAAGTGTTTCTGCTCGATGCTTCGTCGCTCATCAGCGTCGCCAGTGGGCGCGGTGAGCTAGAGGGGCTAGTGACGCGGATTTTAAATGAGGCGTATTTGGCTAAGAATATCATCCTCTGCCTTGATAACGCTCAGTTATTCTTTGAAGAGGGGGTTGGTTCGGTTGATCTTTCGAACGTTCTACTGCCAATCCTCGAAGCCGGGCGACTACGAATCATTTTAACCATGGACGAGCAGAGATTTTTACAAATCTCCCAGCGCAATACTCAGCTGGCGCACTCGCTAAACACTCTTAATGTTCGCCCAACTGAAGAGCTAGACACCTACGACATCATGCGCGATCAGCTGATTAGGCTAGAGTCTCAGCACAAAGTTACCTACATGTATCAGACTATTACTGAGGCGTATCGGATTGGCCAGCGCTACGTTCAAGATATCGCCATGCCGGGCAAGGCGCTAAAGATACTTGAGGTGGCTGCCGGGTATGCATCTGGTGGCTTGGTGACCCAGCAGTCGGTTCACGATGCAGTGGAGAAAACGATGAATATTAAAATCTCCGCTCCGAGCAATGAGCAGGAGCGCGATACCCTGCTAAATCTTGAAAGCCTTATCCATGAGCGGATGATTAATCAAACTCGTGCGGTTTCAGTGGTTAGCGATGCGATTCGACGGGCACGGGCTGGAGTCCGAAGTCTAGACCGCCCCATTGGCACCTTCCTGTTTCTCGGACCAACTGGCGTTGGCAAAACTGAACTAGCCAAGGCGCTGGCCGATATTTACTTTGGTGGAGAGGGCAATTTGATCCGGCTCGACTTGAATGAGTATGTTCGGCCCGAAGATGTATCGCGACTTATTGCCGATGGCGCCAACGATGCGATGAGCCTGACTGCTCAGGTGTCTAAGCGACCTTTCAGTGTAATTTTGTTCGATGAGATTGAAAAGGCCCATCCTCAGGTGTTAACTACACTACTGCAGATGCTAGACGAGGGAATCTTACGCGATGAGAAGAATCGCGAGATCAACTTCAGGGATGCGATCATCGTCGCTACTTCAAATGCCGGTGCCGAGCGAATTCGTGAATATATCGAGCGCGGCTATAAATTAGAGCAGTTTGAGCAGCAGTTTGTTGACGAGCTAATCAGCACCAACCTTTTTCGTCCGGAGTTTTTAAACCGGTTCGATGAGATTGTCCTGTTTCAGCCACTTGGCAAAGAGGAGTTGTTGCAGGTGGTCGACCTAATGATCAAGGGTGTCAATAAGACTCTCGAGCCCCAGAAGGTCCAGGTGGCAGTTGAGCCTGACGGCAGGAAACTGCTAGTTGATGCTGGGTATGACCCCAGACTTGGCGCTCGTCCAATGCGACGGGTTGTCCAGAGGGCGGTTGAAAATATAGTAGCTAAGCAGCTACTCTCTGGGACGATTGCGCCCGGCTCGACGACTATCGTCACGGCGCAGCAGATAGCTGAAGCACTAGGGCAGGGCAGCCAAGCCCAGCAGAGTGAGTTGTCTAAAACTTGACAAAAGCCTACCATGTGTGGTATAATAAAAGGATAGGGTCACTTCAATACCCGTTGAGCATCTAATGATTTTATACAGTACGCCTTATGTGGCGTATTTTTGCTATTTATAGTATGATTTATTCTATGAAAGAAATCCTCATACCGCATGAGGGTGGGGAGTTTGCGCGACCACAAAGTCCGGTTGAAAGACTTGTTAATGGCGGGTTCTCGGATCCACAAGGAAATCTTACCGAGAAAGCAAAGTTGTCTATAGGTCGAAGTGTCATTCGCGATCGTCTGGATGATGTTTGGGAGGGTGATGGGCTATTGGTTTGGCCTTCTTCGGCGAGGATGACACCAGACGCCCCGCATGCCCCGCATAGTCCGAAGACGCTAAACTTCTGCGACAATTCAACAGGGCTAACCATCGTATCTCAGTGGAAAGACGCTCAAGGTTCTGCTGAGGTTGAGACGCCTCATGGATTGCGAGCTAGGCTCGTGACAGCGTTCGGTGGCGGCGCCATCACTGGATCGGCCCTAGCTGGATACATGTCCTCTGGTAACCCACTGATAGCGGCGGCATCCGGTGTCATTGGTGCTGTTGGTGCGGCTGGATTCGAGATGGGTACACGCTCACTCAGCGCCAAGGAGGTCAATGATTGGCTCACAGAGCATGAGCGGAATGTTCGAGCTCTGCTTAGTGGCGACAAAATGGTGGTCACCAGCGACCCACTGCTACCAGAGGCCAGTACTCGCGGGTTTGAGTTCTCTGATGAGTCGAAGAGAATTCTACCTTTGTCGGACGGAGACTCACTAACTTCTTATAATGGCGTAGAAGCTGGCGAAGTGCAGCAAGAGAGAGTTGAGCAATTTTGGGGGCCGATATTAAATAGATTTTTCGACAACACTGCTGGCGATAGGACGCACCCTAATGGATCCGGTATCTCTAAAAAGGGGCTAAAACAGCTAACCGGACCGATAAGTACTCTGGAGTACATGCTCAACAATGGAGGCCTAAATCAGGATGATGTTTGGGAGCCACTTCGAAACCTCTTGCACGTACGGAAAGAGATGCTTGAAGAAATGACTGATCTTCGGGATAGGGTCAATGCCGCATACAGGGCCGACAGCCATAGAGTGGCCGACTGGGAAGCTGTGAAGTTGTATGTGTCTGCACCTGCGCACTTCAAGGACGAAATTGTCAAAAGGCCGATGGGGGCAGTGGATTTTTCTCAAGCTATAAAGGTGGCGGCTGACGATACGCCAGCAAGACTGGAGATGTGGCAAAAGTACGAAGAGGAGGCGGGGAGGGGCTTGCCGGCTCCACACGAAATTTTAGACCAGAAGTATCAGCAGGCATGGTTTGATTTTGTGGATGCCATTACACTAAACTACCACCAGGATAAGGCTGACCGAGACCAGTCGGAGCTTTTGCGTAAGTGGGACAGTGTCTCTGAGCGGGTAGCCTTAACTAAACCTAGCGACGTAGAAGACGACCTATACGTCTATCGGTGCAGAGAGGAGCTTTTGCGGGCAATGAGCGGACTTGAGCGAACGCAGGAGAATATAAGACGCGTAGAGGAGGCGCTAGAAATTATTAATGACATGCCAGAGATGCTTGCGGCCAGCTCACCGCAGCGGCTGTACGAAGCCTTTCATAAAAGATACGGCGAAAAGCTGGGTATGGCGACTCCCGTTGAGTTCGACGAGCGATATCTACAGCTTTAGTGAAGCTGGGGTGCTAGGTACGATATCGCTTCGCTCCTACGCTCGTTTGAAAAGAAAATGCCTCCGGCGCTTTCTTTTCTGCACTTCGCTTCGCCGAACGTACTTTTGCGAAGGCAAAAGACTACGTTCGAAGCATATCAAAATAGACCAAGTAAAAAAGACTAACTTTCGCTAGTCTTTTTTACTTGGTACACCCGGTACGATTCGAA
>CAZBLG010000026.1:4839-8565 GCA_964492805.1 uncultured Candidatus Saccharibacteria bacterium | reverse complement strand
CACGGCGAGTACGATATTCAGGAGAGTATCGGGCAGATTATGCAGCGCGAGGCCAATAGCCGCATCATCATCAGCTGCTTCAGCAGTATGATTCACCGTATGCAGCTAATTCTCGAAGAAGCAAAGAAGCATGATAGAAAAGTCGCCTTTGCTGGCTATTCAATGATTCAAAACCTTGAGGTGGCACTGCGCTCAGGTACTATTAAGGTGCCAAAAGACACCATCGTCAAAATGGAAGACATTGTTAAATATCCCGACAATAAAGTGACCATCGTCTGTACCGGCTCACAGGGTGAACTCAATGCGGTACTAAACCGAATGGCAACTGGCTCACATAAGTTTATTAAGATCAAAAATAAAGATGTCATTGTCTTTAGCTCGAGTCAGATTCCTGGCAATGAAAAATACATCGTCCGGACAGTTGATGGCCTGATGCGCGAAGGTGCTGGTGTTATTCAAAACGGCAAGTCACACATTTCTGGCGTTGGTCCACTTCACCAGTCTGGCCATGGCTACTACGACGACCACATCAAGCTTATTAATGCGTTAAATCCAACTTACTACATGCCAATTCACGGTGAGTTCCACATGTTAGTGCACAATGCGAAGCTAGCTGAAAAAGAGTGTGGCATACCGAAAAAGAATATTTTTGTCTGCGACTCGGGCGACGTCATTGAAATTGATCACGAGCGTCAGGCGAAGAAAGCTGGACGAATTCAGGTTGGCGGCGTGATGTATGACGATTCAGGGGCAGTTGTCTCTGAAGTGGTACTTAAGGATCGAATTCACATGTCGCAAGAGGGTATGTTTGTAGTTGTACTAACTATTCAGAAGGGAACTGGCCGGCTGCTTACTAGCCCAGATATCATCTCGCGTGGATTTATCTACCTGAGAGACTCAGAGGAGCTGATGAGCCTAATTCGTCAGTATCTCAAGCAAAAGATGACCAAGGGTATCAGTGGCAGGTATGACGTAGAGGTGCTGAAAAAGGAGATTAAGGACGAGGTGACTCATGTTCTTTATGATCAGACTAGGCGCAGCCCAATTGTCATTCCAGTAATCAATGAAATTGGCCTTCGTGGTGCCGGTGGAGGTGGTGGCGGCAATAATTCACGACCGCAATCAGATCGTTCAAATCAGCCCGCCAAGCCGATGACCACCAGCGGCCTGCAGCGGCGTAAATTCCCAGCCAAACAGGTGCCCGATACTGAGGCGAACGACACCAAAGCGCGTCAAACCCCAAACACCAGAGGCTACTAAGCCTAGCCACAGCTCACCTAGGCCTACTCGAACGGTTGACAGCCCTCAGATAACAGTGATAGTCTTTAGACATGAATAATGCTCGTGGTTTTACAGTTGTTGAGATTTTAATTAGTATCGTAGTTATTGGCCTGCTTGCGGCTATTAGTATTTTCGCTTGGAACAGTTGGCAGGAGAGTGTTCACCAAAGTGTCTTGAGGTCTGATCTAACTACCGCTAGCGCTCAGCTAGACAACGATTTAATGTTCAATGACGCATACCCAGAATCTGAGACATTAGTAGATGGTGGTCGCGGACTTCCCAAGAGTGATGGAACAACCTATGCCTACACTAGAATAGCTGCTGATCGATACTGCCTAGGTGCCTCTAGCAGCAAGCCTGGTGTGACTCCTCTGTACGTAACAAATGACGGGTCAATTGCTGAAGGGGAGTGTCCTGAGGTGCCGCCAGAGACTCCACCTGTAACGCCACCAGTAGTTATTGCTCACGGCAGTGATATTCAGGCGGTAACTAGTGCAAACTGTCCGACTGCACGGACTCGAGTTGTGGACACGAGGGACAACCGCAGCTATTGGGTTCGGAAAATGGCTGATGGTAAGTGTTGGATGCTAACCAACCTAGCCTATGCAGGTGGCGGCAATAACACTAACGGTGATGTTAAGTCTTTAGTACTATCATACACTCAAAGCTATACTTCAGCTGGCTACGTTCCCAATGGCTCCACTCCAACCGTCGAGCCAACCCCTCCAAGCACCTCTACTAATGGCTCAGGTCAGTACGGTTATCTTTATAGCTGGTGCGCAGCTATGGGTGGTCAGTCTACTAGCGCCTGTGCCAATGCCACCACTCCAGCTCCAGCCCCTACGATATCTATATGCCCTAGCGGCTGGCGTCTACCGACAGGAGTAGCCGGTGGTGAGTTCACTGCCCTTAACAGCGCTATCAATGGTGGCCGCGGTGATACCGACCATGGTCTCAGAACGATTTGGCTTGGCCAGTATAGTGGTTCATGGACAGGTGGCACAACCGGCTTCACGAATCAAGGTGTATGGGGTAACTACTGGTCTTCGTCGCAAAGCACAGCTACCTCGGCTCTCAGTTTTAACTACCGCGCAAACCAGGTCTATCTGGTAGGTGGAGCTGCAGTTTCTGCACCAAAGCAAAATGGCAACGCTGTACGTTGTGTGGCACTTTAGCTAAACACTAAGAACTGATAGCTACAAGCTATCGACAGCGTAGCCAAAGTGCTTGCAAAATCTTGTAATTAGTGCTATAATCAACAAGAGTACCGTTTATAAAATCAACAGAGATGATACAATAGATAACAGTTATGGCAAAAAAGCGAAAAACCAAATCAAGAGCTAGGTCTACTAAAAAGACCTCACCAGTTAGGCCTGAGCACAGTCTACCAGCGGGCTTTTGGGCGCAAGTTGGCGCAGTGCTATTGATTACGCTGTCACTACTGTTAATTGTCGCCTGGTTTGGCGTTGGAGGGCCGGTACTGGAGTGGATAAATATGGCCGCCTTGCAAACTTTCGGCTACGCCATGTACCTACTGCCGATACTGCTAATTTACGTCGCCGTAGAGGTGTTTCGGTCCGAGGAGAGCAGGCTGCCCTTGGCGATGAAGTTCGCCGCGGTGCTGATAATAGTTTGGCTGTCGGGGTTGTTTGGGCTGCTCAAATCAGATATTAGACCCGATGCCGGCGGTTTTATCGGCGACCTGGCCAATACGGCGATGCTGGCTATGGTTGATTCGGCAGTTGCGGTGTTTATCTATCTACTGCTGATTATCATGACTACTCTTTTCATCACCCGCACTTCACCGTTTACACTAATAAGTCAGCTTTGGGGGTGGGTTAAGAGAGATTCATCTGAAGACGATGAAAACCTTGCTCTCATGAGAAAGGCTGCTAGGGCAGATGCGCCGAAAAAAGCCAGTGAAATTAAGTTGAATGCCGGTGTGCCGATGATTGATACGACAGACCCAAAGAAGTCTGCGCACTTAAGTAGCCTCAAGAACAGCGTCAAGCAAGACAAGGCCGCCGAAGAGCAGTCAGCACTAGTGATGGCTCACGATCCTAACTGGAAGGGGCCGGGGCTGGACCTTCTAGAGAAAAATGAGAGTGCTGCCGATGTTGGAGACATCAAGCAGAACGCGCAAATTATCCAAGATACGCTCTCAGAGTTTAATATTGACGTTGAGATGGAGGATGCCAATATTGGCCCGAAAGTCACCCAGTATACTCTCAGGCCTCCAAGTGGCGTGAAACTAACTCGGATCACTGCGCTTGAAACTAACATCGCCCTTAATTTAGCGGCTCAGAGTCTACGTATCGAGGCGCCAATTCCTGGTCAGCGGGCAGTTGGTATTGAGGTGCCAAATAGAAAAGCCGCCGATGTTAGGCTGTTTAGCATACTGAACTCTCGGCAGTGGAAGTCGGCTCGTGAGCCGCTGAGCTTTGC
>CAZBLG010000026.1:2743-4739 GCA_964492805.1 uncultured Candidatus Saccharibacteria bacterium | reverse complement strand
GTCAATGAGATGGAGCGACGCTATAACCTGCTTAAAGAAGAGACAGTGCGCGATATCGCTAGTTACAATAAAAAGATTAAATCCCGAGCTACAAAAATCGCCGTAGCCGACGCCGATGGCAATATGCAGCAGCATGAAGAGGGCGCCATGCCATACATCGTGATTGTGATTGATGAGCTGGCGGACCTAATGATGGTGGCAGCCAGGGACGTTGAGGGGCTGATTGTGCGACTGGCGCAAAAAGCCAGGGCAGTGGGCATCCACCTGGTGCTAGCGACCCAGCGTCCGAGTGTCGATGTTATCACCGGGCTTATTAAGGCAAATATCCCAGCGAGAATTGGCTTTACCGTGGCCTCGCAGGTCGACTCACGTACTATCTTAGACCAAATTGGCGCCGAGAAGCTACTCGGGCAGGGGGATATGCTCCTACTCACCCCAAGCATGAGCAAACCAAAGCGTATTCAGGGTGCCTGGGTGACTGATGAGGAGGTCAATAAGATCAATGACCACCTGCGCATGCAGTCAGCGCCACAGTACAACGACGAGGTTGTAGCACAGCCGGTGCAGCTAAATGGCAGGGGCGGCGTGGTAATGGACTTTAGCGGCGAGGGCGGTGATGATATGTTCCAGGACGCAGTGCGAGTGGTGATAGAGGGGCGCAAGGCCTCAACCAGCTTGCTTCAACGACGACTGCGAATAGGCTATGCTCGGGCGGCGCGAATCATTGAAGAGATGGAAGAGCAGGGCATCATCGGACCGGCTGATGGCTCGCGTCCGCGAGAGGTGCTGATTTCTAGTATGGATGAGCTGGGTGGTGGCTCAGACAGCGAAGCATAGCTCAAGCTCAGTCTATAGACATTCGCCTCTGTTTGGTGTATAATTACATCTGATAACAACCTAAGGTTGCATGAAATAGTGTAACCATCCCGAGCGGATTCCAAAGGAGGAAACGTGAAAGAGTATGAACTAACAGTTCTAGTGCATCCAGACCTCGAGTCAGATCTGGACAAGGCTCTCGACAAAGTTCGAGCGCTAGTCACCGACAATGGCGGTGAAATTATCAAGGAGGATAACTGGGGTAAAAAACGGCTTGCCTATAGTATTAACCGCGAAGACTTTGCGGTATATGTCTATTTTGAGCTTAACCTCCCAGCCGATGCGCCACTAAAGATTTCAAATGTCTTAAATATCACTGACGAAGTGCTGCGCTACCTGCTACTAAAAGCAGACGAAAAGGCGCGCAAGGCTTTGCTAGAGCAAAAAGAGCGTGAAGCTAAATACGCTAACAGCGAAGAATCAAGCGAGAGATAACAATCGTATAGGAAGGGGCAATTTTAATGGCACGAAGCATTAACCAAGTAATACTAATGGGTCGACTAACTCGTGATCCAGAGCAGCGCACCACTACTAGTGGTAAAACCGTAGTCAATTTTAGCCTAGCGGTTGACCGATTGGGTCAGGACGACCAGGCAGACTTCTTTGATATTACCGCCTGGGAAAAGCTTGGCGAACTAGTCATGCAGTACCTAGCAAAGGGCCGACGAGTACTAGTTCAGGGTCGACTCCGACAAGACAGCTGGGATGACAAAGAGACTGGCAAAAAGCGCTCACGCGTAGAAGTCACCGCAAGCGACGTGACCTTCCTTGACGGGCCAAATGATGGTGGCGGTGGTGGCGCAAACAGTAGCGGCAATGCACCGGCAGCAAAAAAGACTACTAATAATCAACAGGTTGATGATATTGACGACAAACCAATCGACCTGAGTGAAATTCCATTCTAACAAGGAGAAGATAATTATATGAAGCGATCAAAAAGAGATACCCCAACGGTATTTGACTATAAAGACGTTAAGACATTGATGCGATTTATCAATAGCTATGGTCAGATTGAGCCAATTGGCAAGACTGGTCTTAGCGACAAGCAGCAGCGTAACCTAGCCGTGGCAATTAAGCGAGCCCGACACCTAGCCTTGCTGCCATTTGTAACTAGCAACTA
>CAZBLG010000026.1:0-2643 GCA_964492805.1 uncultured Candidatus Saccharibacteria bacterium | reverse complement strand
TGTACCAACCAACAGATCTTAAAAAAGGCGTTGTCTGTCAAATTGACGGCAAGCCATATCGCGTAGTTGAGTATGCGCAAAAAGTCATGGGGCGGGGCGGCTCAATTGTTAATGTGAAGCTAAAAAATCTGCTTGATGGCAGTGTTATTCCCAAAACCTTCAAGGGCCAGGAAAAGATTGAGCCAGCAGAAGTGAACAATAAAGTTGTTCAGTATCTTTACAGAGATGGTGAGGTGTTTTACTTCATGGATCCCGAGAGTTTTGAGCAGTTTGAACTCTCGGCCGATATAGTTGATTCGGCCGCCGGCTTTTTAAAAGAGGGCGATGAGCTTACAATACAGCTGTTTGAGGGTCGTGTTATAAACATCGAACTTCCCAAAAACTTATTCTTAGAAGTTACTTACACCGAGGATGTGGTCAAAGGTGATACGACGTCAAGCGTGCTTAAAAATGCAACTGTTGAGACTGGAATTGTGGTGAAGGTCCCAGCCTTTATAAAACAGGGCGACGTGATCAGTATTGATACCTCGACTGGTGAGTACCGCGAGCGACAGAAGTAACTGCGCGCTGTAGCCCGTGGTGGGGCTATGGGCTGTCAAAGAGCTCGTAGTATAATAGATGGGTGAAGAAGGTTAAGGGTCTAAAAAACAGATTGCGTAAAAGCCTAGCTTTAAAGTGGGTGCGCTCAGAAAAGGCTAAGAAGGTCGCTTTGAGCGGCCTTGCTGTGGTGTTAGCTTTAGTGGTCTTGGTGCAAATTTTTTATCCGAGCGACCGGGCGTTGCCATTTACTAAGCTGTCAGGCAGTCCTGTTGGTGGTGTGACTAGGCAGGAGATTGGTGAGCTAGCCGATGAGCTTTACGATAAATCGACGATTGAGGTCAAAGGTCATAATGAGGTGATGATTGCACGGACTGCTTCATCAGTCGGAGTGGAGATGAACCGGGAGGCTCTAGTCGACCAGGCCGTTAACTATCCTTGGTGGCTTAGGGTTGTGCCTTTCAGTTCGCTTTTGGCGGGGTCGGACATAGATGAGTTTGTGGCGTCTATAAACGAGACTGACTTGGCGGAATTTATCGAAGCAGACAAGAGTAGCTTTGTGATTTCACCCCAAAACGCCCAACTTATAGTTGAGGATTCTGAAGCTAGGGTAGTTGGCGGAGCCCAGGGTGCGCGCTTGACGCCCGATCAGTTCGAAAGAGGAGTCAAGGGTGCGACGTATAGGCTAGGAGGGCCGACAGTGCTGGCAGTCGAGTTTACCTACACCGATCCAGCCATTCGGCAGTCTGACTTAGCGGAGCTTAGGCAGTGGGCTTCTGATGTTCTTGAGCGTGAGCTATCGTTAGTTTTTGAAGATACAACGGCAGCGATAGACAGACCGACAATTGCTGACTGGTTAATAATTGACCAGGAGGATGTTGATTCAGTTGAGGATATATCGCTCTCTCTTTCAAGTGAAAAGGTCGTGCAGTTTGCCAAAGAGCACTTTGATAAAATAATTGTTCAACCAGCTGGCGTAACAGAGGTAAATCTTATTGATGGTATTGAGCAGTCCAGACGACCAGGTGCGGTCGGTCGGGCTGTAAATGGCGCGGGCGTAGTTAGAGAACTTGAGGTTGCACTGTTGGGTGAAGATTCGACAGTGGAGGCCGTGACTGTGCCGGTTCAGGCGGTTGCCCCAAGTCTCAAAAACAATCATACGTTCACAAAGACTCAGCGCGGACTACAGGCCTATGTTAATTCGCTGGCCGAGGAGGGTAAGATCCGCGTATCTGTGGCGCAAATTGGTGGCAATGGTTGGCGAGCAAGTTACTTAGGCGGTGAGCAGACAGTTGCGGCTAGTACTTACAAAATCTATGTCGTGGCGTACGCTCTCAATGAGATTAGCAAGGGCAAGCTTTCATACGACGATAAGATTAACGATATGAGCCTGCGTCAGTGTATCGAGCGGACAATTGTTCAGTCGGACAATGACTGCCCTGAGGCGATGATGGATAAGTTTGGTCGAACGAACTTGAACAACTTTTTGTATGCACGGGGCTATAGCCGAGCGACGACATTTACTAACACCACCGCCTCGCAGACCACCACGAATGATTTGACTAAGGCAATGATTGAGATAGATAACGGGCGACTAGTCAGGGGAGCTGAAAGGTCATTTATGCTTGATTTGATGGGTCGCTCGGTGCATCGCCAAGGTATTGTCGCCGGTTCATCTGCGCCGGTTCAAAATAAGGTCGGTTTTTTGTGGAATTACCTAAACGATGCGGCAATTGTCAATCACCCTAGGGGTAAATATGCAATTAGCATTATGACCGAGGGTAAGTCGTGGGCTAAAATTGCTGAAATCACCCGAAAAATAGAAGGAATTATGTACTAAATGAAGACGCGACTTGATACTGAAATGGTTCGACGCGGGTTAGCGCCGACGCGCTCGCAGGCGGAAAGTTATATTCGGCTTGGCAAGGTCAGGGTTGAAGGTACTTTAGCGCGTAAATCTGGCCAAATGGTCGACGAGCAAACAAAAATTACTCTAGAGTTGGCTGAAGCATACGTCTCACGTGCTGGTTTGAAGCTTGCCAGTGTGGCGGAGATTTTTGGTGTAGATTTTCGGGGAAAAACGGTGCTAGATATCGGCTCAAGCAC
>CAZBLG010000025.1:0-8854 GCA_964492805.1 uncultured Candidatus Saccharibacteria bacterium | reverse complement strand
TTCGCAGCGTGTTTGAGAGTCTGACGAATAAAGAGGCCGATGCGGCCGTTGTAGCAGTGGAAAACTCCCTATACGGGTCAATTCATGAAACCTACGACCAGCTAATTGGTCATGATTTTGTAGTAACTGGCGAGGTGCAACTGAAAATTAACCAGAATCTAATAACCAAGCCAGGAGCCACCTTAGAGGATATCGATCAGGTAGTTTCTCACCCCGCAGCCCTGGACCAGTGTCGAAACTTTCTTCAAAACACCCTGCCTGACGCTCAGATAGTTGAGCATACCGACACCGCTGGAGCGGTTGCAGACATTGCCGGTCAGAGTTCAAAAAATCAAGCAGCTATAGCCTCGCGCTATTCGGCTGGGCTATATGACATGCAAATACTCTGCCCCGACATCGAAGATGAGCCGGGCAATGTAACGCGGTTCATTGTCCTTGGCCATCAGCCGACTAGTCATGCCCCTGCCAATAAAGCCTCTTTGATACTCAGTACAAACCACCAACCTGGCGCCCTATACCGCGCACTGAAAGTTTTTAACGACCATGATGCCAACCTAACCAAGCTCGAGTCTAGGCAGGTTCGCGGTGAGCCGTATCGTTATAAGTTTATCGCTGACTGCATGGCCACCCAGGATCAATTGGTGTCGATCGTTCACAGTCTTGAGCAGCAGGACTGTGAGGTCAAGCTACTCGGCCACTACCAAGCAGGCGTGCCGACGTCTTAGTAGTCTACCTTATCGCAACAAGATCGATGTCAAAAACCAAATCGCTGTTGGCTGGTATGTTTTTGGCTGGACTTTGCGCTCCGTAAGCCATTTCCGCAGGAATAATCAATCGGCGCGTGCCGCCTACTTTCATGCCGGGTACACCAACTGTCCAACCCTGGATCACCTGGCTCAAGCCAAATGAAATAGCCTCCCCAAAATCATGACTGCTTTGAAAAATTATACCGTTCTTAACCAGCGCACCAGTATAGTGTGCGGTAATTGTTGCACCAGGCTGAACCTCTTCGCCCGTACCCACCTCCACGTCAACAATCTCCAGCTCTTTCACCGGCTCAGTTCGTGGTTCAAAATTATGCAGCTTAGTTCCTTCGTATGCCATAAATCCTCCTGAATACTAATTTTATAACTTTGCTTCGCCCGGAGTTATATCTAATTAGACAACTCTTTTATGCTAACTCGCACCTGCTCCGTCGTATCACGATCACGCACCGTCACGGTATCGTCATCTAGTGTCTGAAAATCAATCACGATACACTTCGGCGTACCTATCTCGTCCTGCCGGCGGTAGCGCTTGCCGATGTTGCCGCTGTCATCCCACATCACCGCACCACTGTACTTTTTCTTAACTGCTTGATAAACCTCACGAGCCTTCTCTACCAGCTCTGGCTTATTTTTAAGGAGCGGTGAAACAGCGCATTTAATTGGTGCGACTGATTCTGGAAGCTTCAAATACACCCGCTTTTCACCATTCACCTCATCTTCACAATACGCCTCGGTCAACACCGCCATTAGGAGCCGCTCTACGCCAAAACTTGGCTCAATTACATGTGGAATGAACCGTTCGCTCGAACCCTTCACTTGGTACTCCATAGACTTGCCGCTCACCCTCTGAATGTTGCTAAGGTCAAAATTAGTCCGATAGGCCAGCCCTAGAAGTTCCGCCTTGCCGGTCGGATAATCAAATTCGATATCAATCGTCTTTTTCGAGTAGTGGGCACGATCGGTCTCGGGCACATCAAGCTCATGAATACGTCCCTCGCTCAAGCCTACGCTATGTAAAAAACTGTGTATGCTCTGGCGCAGCTCCTCAAAAGACTCTTCCCAGCGGTCCGGGTGGACAAAATACTGAATTTCCATTTGCTCAAACTCACGCGAACGAAACACAAAGTCTCGTGGACTAATTTCATTGCGAAAGGCTTTGCCAATTTGCGCAATACCAAATGGAATATCTGGATAAAAAGTATCGACTACATTTTTGTAGTTAGTAAATATACCCTGGGCGGTCTCTGGCCGTAGATAAGATACTGAGCTATCGTCTTCCGTAGCTCCAACATGGGTTTTAAACATCATATTAAAGGTTCGAGACTCACTTAGCGGATTGCCGTCCGGGCTTTTAATGCCGTGTTTGGCAATTGCCACATCCATCTGCTCCATGCTCATACCCTCAGGGTCAACTCCATTGTCCTGCAGCAAATGATCTGTGCGATAGCGTCGATGATTTACCAAATCTTCAGACAGCGGATCAACAAATGTATCAACATGCCCACTCGCCTGCCAAACCTTCTGGTTCATTAAAATAGCTGCATCAACCCCGTACATCTCATCACGATCTTCGACAAAATGTCGCCACCAAGCATTAGTAATGTTTCGCTTTAGCTGAACACCAAGCGGGCCGTAGTCCCATGTTCCAGACAGCCCACCATAAACCTCCGAACCTTGATAAATAAAACCTCGCCGCTTGCTCAGGCTAATAATATCTTCCATTTTCACATTTGACATTCAGAAAAACCCTTTCTAACTAACCATAAGTCACCCTGTTGTTGCTTTCTTATCATTATACCACGCACCCCCTTACGACCTGCTTGACCGGCGTAATACTTGCGCTTACTAGTTGCCCATGCTAGTATTCGAGATAAGGAGTGTTTCATAAAAAAACCAATACATTGAAGCGCAGTATAAACTCATTGTCAGACCCAAGCCCCTCAGTTAGTGACATGGTGACGTCCGAAAACCAAGAGCTACGTTGGCAGAAAACTGAGCCAATGAACCTCACTGAGAAACTACATCACATCAGCACTGTCCAACAAGATCTCGAAAGAGGACTAATTGGACCAGAGGAGGCTCTCGATCGGGTCTCTTTTGCTGTTAACACCCTCGTTGACTACCAGAATTTCCCCAGCGACTCGTACATGGGCTGGATGGCTCTAATTGCGGCATCTAAGGCCCTAGACTCTATCCCTAACCGTCAGTCTTTGGAGATATTTGATATGGGTGTTGACAGCTACTCTAATGTGCTGGAGCTTAAGGCGAAACATGATATCATCGACCGATATAACTCCTATTCGCAGGGAGTCGAACTTGTGGGCGACCCGAGTTATCTAGAAGATGATACCAATAGCGTAGGCGCAAGTGCTATTTGTGCTTTAGTCGCTGAGGAGCAACTCAACAGAGGTTCAGCTAGATCCCGATTCAGTTTTGAAGAGTCTGTCCTTAACGATGAGTTAACATTTGATACAGATTTAATTATAGGGGTACGGGATGCAGTAGAGGTCTTTAACTCAGCCCACGCCAATTCTTCCATAGACAAAGAAGAACTAAATGAAGCTGGCATAAAACTCAACTCTATACTTATCTGGCTAGATGCGGAGTATACCGAAAATGAATTGCCAGTAACAAGGTCTATTGTTCAGAGGTTTATTGCCCAAACCGCTTACGACCTATCGTGGAGCATAGACGACCACTCAGAAAGAAAAGTACACCAAGAAGGAGCCGTTAATCTACTAGGAGAGGCCTTAGGCCTTGTAGGGAATATTGAGCGCGACAAAAAATCAGACTCTGCCGTCCGGGTCTTGGAAATTACACATGGAAAAATAAGCTACTTCCACGACTCATATCAAGAGGCGCTCGACAAATCCAGTCCCGAATCGACCAAGATTAAAGAGCCGCATGCTGTCTAGCCAGCAACCAGCACTCAGAGATCACCGACTCAATACCGCCAATTTGCGCTACCTGGGCTAGCGGTTTAGCTTCAATCAGTCTCAGAAGCTTGATGTGATCGGCGCTTATATTGCCCTGCTCGCTTGGACGCAAAGTCTTTTCTGACTCGTCATACATGTAGTTCTTGTCAGAACTGAGTAACGTCCCAGCAACATCAGCTCGTAGATTCAGCTCATCGCCAAGTAGCCCTGCGTACTGCACATAAAACCACGTTTCAATCAACTGACGATTTACTTCGACTTTGTCTAAATGCTCAAGCACACTTGCTAGTACCGCAAACCACTCTGGCTCATCAATTGTCTCGCTAGCCTGCGCTACTAATTTCATCGTCGCATAAGCAAATTGCATCCGGTCGTAGTCTTCCAAAATATGCCTATAAAACGCCACCAGTCGCGACGACGTCAGCAGCCCTAACTCCCCCCTGCCCGAGCGCACTACGACGTCGCACAGCGCGAACAACTCGATTCCACCGGCCAGCTTGCTGCGTTCGCGCCTCACCCCCTTGGCGATCACGCTACGGCGTCCTTTGGGGGTAATCAACTGCAAGACTCGATCAGCCTCACCATAGTTGGTTCTTCGAAGCACTATCGCTCTTAAGCGCTCGCTGTTGCCACTCACAAGCTAACCTGCCTGAGTGTTTGTTTCATTTGTGCTGGTGTAACGCTAGGCTTATTTAACACCGCAACAACCCCATAAGCTGCCAGTTGACTCTGCTCTACCCCTTCAACACTCGTACAAACTATCACCGGAATGGCCGCCAAGTCACTATAGCTGCGCATCTCATTGAGTAGTGCCATGCCAGTTTCCGCCGCCAAAAGCATGTCAAGAATTATCAAATCGGGCAGTTGATCATCCAGCTGATTCATCGCCGCCTGCGGCGAACTAACCACCACAGAATCGATATTTTCATCTCGACAGTATTTCTTTAGCAACATACTCCACGTTGGGTTATCTTCAATTATCAAACAGTGCTTCATAGCCAGCTTAATTGCCTTGAAATTGGCAACTCCACATAAAAAGTTACCCCATCGCGGTGTCGCACCAGACCTATTCCACCATTCATAGTTTTAGCAAACTCTGAGGCGATATAAATCCCTAGTCCGCTACTTTCCGGTCGTGTTTTGACAGTTTTCGTATGACCAATCTCACTAGTTAACTTTTTGTATTCACGTTTAGATAGTTGAGGGCCATAGTCTCTGACCCCAACCCGAACCACCTGACTAACTTGCTGAACAGACACCTCAATTGGCGTACCGTTTTCGGTGTACTTTAAGGCATTGTCAATAAAATTAACGACGATTCGACTCAGCAGGCGCGGATTGGCCACAGCCAGCACACTACGACGTGAAGATTTGGGCCACTTTATCTGACGATCGTACAGATAGGCCAGTGGCCTGACCTCCTGCGCCATAGAACGACAAAGTGCCAGCGGATTGACTGGTTCGAGTGGAAACAATGACGACTGCAAGCTACCTACCTGAGCCAGATCAGTCGTAAGCTGTAGCGCTCTGTCAGCGGTTGCTAGTAGCTGTTGGTGATAGCGTTCTTTTTCTGGCTCCGAAAGCTCCTCGTCCTGAAGCACCAAACTAAGTTGTCGCATAAGCGTTATCGGGGTTTTGAGCTCATGAGCGGCTACCGACACACTCGGTAGGCTGCCAAAATTATTACTACTCCCTACGCCTCTCGACATTCTATCTACAGTGTAGCATAAATAAAGACTTACTCAGCGCGTCTAATTGACGTAGTCTACGGTCGCGAGCAGTGCTTCAAAATCCTCATTGAAGGTTTCGGCATCTGAGGACAGTCTGATCGTCTTGTCGCGCACTCGCATCAACACTGCAGAGCCTCGCACGTCATTGGTAAACAGTCCGTCTAAGCGCGTCGATGCATTGCCATTGTACTCTGGGGTGCTGGACTTAAGCTCACCCTTCCTCAGTTGTGACTGATACTGCTTGAGTATCGTGTCGAAGTCGCGATTTAATATCTCAAGTCGTACAGCAAATCGATTGTCGCGGTTGCTGATAGGCGGGACCGACACTGGGTGTAGATATGCTTTGAAGTCACCGCGATTGCTACCGTCCGCCTCGACAAAAACACTCCAAGTACGTGGATAGTCAAAACTGACGCTGCCATACTCTGCTGGTCCAATAAACTCCAAATAAGGCTTCTTGTACTCTTCCTGAAACTTAGCTTCATCTTCTTCTGATTGTATCTTGACAGCTTCGGCCACAGCAAGCTTCACCCTACCCTGAACATCTGTCCTTTGATCGTTATATGAAATATAAGCCCATACCCCAAAGGCACTGGTTGCCATAAATAGTGTTGCTGCGATGATTGCTATGATTATCCAGACACTGGAACTTCCTTGATGATATCTTTTTTGCATATTGCTTATCATTATACGAACAATCTGGATATGAGTAAAGCCCGATCAGTCAAACTTCTGTTTTAGCACTACCACTTCATTTTTCATCTCTGTTAGAGTTTTTTCAATCTCTTCAGCTAGCGCCTCAACTGCCCTATAACGCTCGGCCGCTTCATCTAAATTAAACTCCTCGCCATGAAACCAAGCCATTTTTTCGTTGAGTGTGGTTATTTTGTCTTGAATCGAACTATCTTTTGACATATTTTTCTATCCTCGCTTTCATAAGTGCATCTTTTGTTGTAATATTTACTACGCCACCCTTTCGCAAATCACCCTCGACCAAAGCATAGCCTCTCTTTAGTATCACCTCTGGATTATACTCCTTAATCGCCTGACGCTGAGACGAAACTACGCTCAGCAGACCCTCTACGGCAAGCAGCCACTGGCTCAGTGACTCTTCTCGCGAGCGCCTTGGTAGCAGTAGAGTCTCATCTATCGCCCGGCTCATTTGATCAAGCAGCTCTTTTTGACTCCTGCGTATCCGCTCGATCACCGCCTGCTTATCGGGGAGCAGTGACTGGGCAGCATTGCTTGGCGTAACCGCCCGAACGTCAGCCGCCAAATCACTCAGGCTCTCATCGGTCTCATGACCAATACCGGTCAGCACCGGCACCCGACTACCCGCTATCGCTCGAACTAGTGGCTCGTCGTTAAACACCGCCAAATCATCAGCACTTCCCCCGCCTCTCACAATTACAATCACCTCTGGCACTTCAGCCATTTGATTAAAATACTGCAGGGCCTTGATGATTTGATCCGCTGCTCCAGCGCCCTGGACCTGCACGTTGCCGACCATAAACTCTACCCCACCAAAACGATCGTTAGCTATCTTCATAAAGTCCGCATATCCGGCAGCGCCAGTACTTGAAATTACCGCTACACGCCCTGGCATAGTAGGTAGTGATCGCTTTCGATCTAGCTCAAACAGCCCCTCTTTAGTCAGTTTCTGTCTTAGTAGTTCAGAGCTTTTCTTAATACTCCCCTCGCCAACTGGCTTAACTTCCTGAACGGTCAGACTAAACTTGCCCCAGGGAGTTACTTTCGGCACTGCTCTAACTAAAACTCTCATGCCATCCTCCAGAGGTACTCTCAGCTGCCAAACAGTCATAAAACAGCCAACAGATCCGCTGGCATCCTTAAGGTCAAAAAATACGTATTTTTGGTGATTTACCTTAAATGAAGCCACTTCGCCCTCGATATACACCGAACCAAACGCCATCTCTAGCGACTGATTAACAACTGCCAGAAAATCACTGACACTAAACTGGGGTATCTGTTCGTTTTCCATACTTTATAAGTGCGTGTTGATAAAATATATAACCAAAAATAATTGTTCCAGCCAACAAGATCACCCGGGCAAGCACTATACCGGCGATTGCCACCCCGGGACTTACCCCTGCCATAGTTAGGAAAAATATCATGATAATCTCATACACCCCGGCTCCGCCTGGAGTCAGTGCCACCAAAGCCGCCAGTCCAGCCACTCCATAGCCAACTAATAGCACCGCCGGATTGACCGTAGCGCCCAGCGCCCAAAACGCCACCATAAACATCGCTATATCAAATATCGCGTACACCGCACCCCAAACGAGCGGCTTGATCAAAAGTCTTCTGTCGGCAGAAAGCTCCTGGAAATCTCCATGCATCTCCAAAAAAAACTTCTTAACTTTGCTAGAACTTATCGCCCGCTTAACCCTACTAAATGTCAGAAATTTAACTAATTTGTTCAAAAAACTAGATACCCAAACGGCTGTATTGTGCATACGACTTTTTGAAGAGAACATGATTATTAGCCCAAAAGTTAACCCCATGACCAAAAAGACCAATACAAAACTCGGCGCAACAATGTAGCGGTTAACCTCGCCGTCCACCGCCAGCACAATTACCGACAGAATCAACAGCAACATCAGTGAAACAAACCCGGCGACGTAGCGAATAACCTGCGCGAAAGTTGATTTAGCCGAGCTAACACCTAGTTTGTGTAGTCGCCACGTCGTATATGAAATCCCACTAACGCCACCCGAGGGAAATACATGATTGACTAGGTTTAGCTCCAGCGCTATTCGTGTTTGCTCAAATCGCGATATGTGGCCAATTAGCCTCTTTTGCCTTAAGTAGGAAAAAATCATTTCCCCACCAGCGTAGTAAACCATGATCTGAAACGGCACCAACAGAGCCAGTAGCCACAGATTCGCCTGGCCTAGCAACTCCCAGGCCTGCCTCAATTCATCGCGCGATAAGTAAACTATCACACCCAACGCCACAACTGTTAGCGCGCTCATGATTGTGCGTGGTGATCTGAGTGATTTTAGAAGTTTACTTACCCTCATGCCTTAATAAGTATAGTACATTCACTTCATAAAACGCTACTAGCTCAAAACTCAAGAGTGCTATAATCAAACTATATGCTTTTGTCTATTCTCGGGCGCCAACCAGACATCTCGCTCGCCGAGCTTGAAGCGGTATTTGGTGCTGCTGCCCTAAAGCGCGTAGGCCTTCATGCTGCGACCATTGACGCCGACGACGCTGATATCTCTCTGCTTGGTGGAACTACTAAAATTGGCCGGATCGTCCAGACTATACCTCTCGCTTCAGGCGACGACAAGTCCATTCTGATTGCTGCCTCAAGGACGATAGTGGAAGAATATACCAGAAAATGGCGCGACGTAGACCACAAAGTCACACTCGGCATCAGCGCCTATAGCCT
>CAZBLG010000024.1:0-9219 GCA_964492805.1 uncultured Candidatus Saccharibacteria bacterium | reverse complement strand
GTTTTCATCCTGGCAATCGGAGTTCGATTCTCCGCGGGATCACCACGAAAATGCCCCACCACCTGGTGGGGTTTTTTCGTGCCGCCTGAGAATTGAACTCCGACTTTTGCGCTAGCAAAAGGGAGTTCGGCGTAGCGAAGCGCAGAAAAGAAAGCGCCGCAGGCATTTTCTTTTCAAGCAAGCGGAGGTTGCGAAGTAACATTCTCCAATAGGAGTTCGCATACTGTCATAATCTCTGATTTGACAGTTTTTAGCGGATGGTGGCGCTAGCATAGCGCTACCATCCAAGCGTCGGAGGCGCGGGATCACTCATGAAGCCAGTCATTTTGTTGCATTATCGCTTCAGGTGATACAATAGAGACAATATGAATACAATTTTCAAAAGAACCAAGATATTGGCAACTGTTGGGCCGGCCACTCACAGTCCAGAAAAAATCGCTAGCATCATGAGTGCTGGGGTAAACGGCTTTCGTATCAACTTTAGTCACGGCGGTGAGCCGGATCGGTTGGAGCAAATCAACTGGATCCGTCAAGCCAGCAAAGACTCTGGCAAACCAGTGGCAATCCTCCAGGACCTACAGGGTCCCAAGATCCGCCTAGGCGTACTAAAAGATAACATGCTGAACGTTGAGCCGGGTGACGAGCTGACGCTTGACTCTAGCCTAGGTGAGCATGACGGGGGTAAAAATCTGCCGGTGCAGTTTAATTTAGCTGAAAAAATGAAGGTCGGCGAGCCACTCTATATGTTTGACGGCAAGATAAAGTCTACAGTCATTGAGGTACCGAGCGATACAGCGGTTAAAGTAAAGATTGAAAACAAAGGCTTTTTGATGAGCCGCAAGGGCCTAAACCTGCCAGATACTGATTTTGGCGGAGATATATTGACCCAAAAAGATATTGAAGATTTGGAGTGGGGTGCTACTCAGGACTTTGACTATGTCGCACTGAGCTTTGTGCAGACGGCGGGGGATATTACTGATCTTCGTTCGCGCCTAGTTGAACTTGGTTCAAATGCGCATGTTGTAGCGAAGATTGAGACAAAAGCCGCGATTCGCCCAGAAAACCTAGAAGAAATCATACGGGTTAGTGACGGGGTGATGGTGGCGCGGGGAGACTTGGCGGTTGAAGCAGGTGCGGAAATCGTGCCAGTTGTTCAGAGGCGAGTGATCGCTCTATGTCGCAAGCACGGCAAGCTCGGCATCGTCGCTACGCAGATGATGGGCAGTATGGTTGATAACCCTGAGCCAACTCGAGCCGAAGTCAGCGACGTAGCCAATGCGGTTATTCAGGGTGCCGATGCAGTGATGCTGTCAGATGAGACCGCTAACGGCAAATATCCGCTAGAAACTATCATGGCCATGCGAAAAACTATCATGTACACCCAAGAGCACAGCGAAGTTATGGCGGTTGATAAGGGTGAGGCTCGACGAAAGACCGATGCTGCAATCAGCTACTCGGCCGTCAGACTAGCTCAAGATATAGATGCTAGGGCGATTATCGCTGAAACAAGCACTGGCGTAACCTCAGTTAGTATTGCAGCCTTTAGGCCTAACTTGCCGATCATTAGCGTAACCGACCATCAGGACACTGCTCAGAAATTAGCCCTAAGCTACGCTACGCGCTCATACGTTCGACCAAGTGGTTTTGAGTCAGCCGGAAAGTTGGCAGAAGAGCTAAAAGCTGAAGGCTACTTCGGTGAAGATGTGGTTTCGGTGGTCTTAGTCAGCGGACATAGTCCAGGGCGACCGGGAACTACAAACAATATACAGGTACGGGTGCTGTAATATAGTAAAATAAGGAAATAGTGGTGGGCAGACATTTTTTCAAACAGACAATTCGCGACGTTGACGTAGAGCGAGAGACCGTGCTTGTTCGGGTAGATTATAACGTGCCGATGAATAAAGACGGTACAATTGCCGATGATTTGCGGATTCGCGCCAGTTTGCCAACGATAAAATATCTTTTAGAGAATCAATGCAGGCTAGTCTTAGTCAGCCACATGGGGCGGCCAGACGGTCGTGAAAAATCTTTGAGCTTAGAGCCAGTAGCCGCTAGATTGGCTGAGCTACTTGGTCAATCAGTGCGCTTTCTCGACGATAGCGTCGGAGACAAGGTTCGACAAATGGTGCGTCATAGTCCGTGTGGGAGTATTTTGCTTTTAGAGAACCTTAGATTTTACAAAGAAGAAGAGGCTAACGACATGAGCTTTGCTAAGTCGCTAGCCAAAAGCACCGGCGCGTCTTTTTTCGTACAGGATGGATTTGGGGCGGCGCATCGAGCACACGCCAGCACGCAGGCTATTACAATGTGTCTGCCGAGTTTTGCCGGACTGCTACTTGAAAAGGAGCATGATCTAATCACTCGCGCCATGCAGTCACCGGCTCGTCCTCTGGTGGCGGTGGTTGGTGGTGCAAAGGTTAGCGATAAGATTGATTTAATCAAGCAGCTTATTGACAAGGCTGATCGAATATTGATAGGCGGGGCGATGGCCAATACTTTCTTGGACTTTAAGGGCTATTCCATGGGAAAAAGCGTCGTTGAGGATGGCCAAAAAGAGGTACTACGTGATATTTACCAGACGGCTAGTGAAAAAGTTGGCCCCGAGGGGGTTGATGATTTTCTAGTGTTGCCGGTGGATGTGGCGGTCGGGGCTAATACGACTGATCACGACCAGATCCGACGTGAGGTTGCGGTTGAGCGAATAGGGGAAGATGAAATGGCACTCGACATCGGCAGTCGGTCGATCGATAAATTCACTTCAATAATCAACAGCGCAAAAACTGTTGTTTGGAACGGACCGGTCGGTTTTTCTCGCATAGAGACCTTTTCATATGGCTCAGCTAGAACGGCTTTGGCGATTGCGACAAATGATGAAGCAGTATCGATTGTTGGCGGCGGCGATACGGCGGATTTTGTTTTGAAGTGGGATGGCAATGAGGGGGCAGGCTTTACGCATGTTTCTACGGGTGGAGGGGCGAGCATGGAACTAATGGCTGGGAAGAAGCTTCCTGGTGTGGAAAGTCTACTGGACGCGTACGGCCCAGGAGTGTTAAACTAAGCATAAGCGAGAATATATGAAAAAATTGATTATTGGCAACTGGAAGATGAACCTAAATATGCAAGAGGCGAGCCTCTATTTGCATAAGTTGGCCGAGCTTATTCCGGCGCAGCGCACGGTTGATGTAGTCTTGGCGCCAACGATGTTAACCTTGCAACCTCTTAGTCTCCAGGTCAATCGACGGCAGTTTAAGCTGGCCGCTCAAAATAGTTATTGGCGAGACCATGGTGCATATACTGGCGAGGTGGCGACAGCTCACTTGCGCGGAGTTGCTGACTATGTATTGGTCGGCCATTCAGAGCGGCGCTATCAGTTTATGGAATCGGACAAAGATACTCGCGCCAAGGTTCAGGCAGCCGTCCGCAACAATCTTCAGCCGGTGCTGTGTGTTGGTGAGTCGGCCTCAGAAAGAGCCAACGGCGAAACCCGAGACACTCTTCATGACCAGTTGACTGGTGGGTTGGCAAATTTAACGGCAGATGAGCTGGGTGAGCTGACTGTTGCTTATGAGCCAGTCTGGGCCATCGGAACTGGCAATAACGCTACACCTGAAGACGTCAAAGACGCAGTAAAAATTATCAAACAGCAAATCGTGCAATTATTTGGAGCAAAAGCCGCTAAAGAAGTTCGAGTGCTATACGGCGGCAGCGTGACTGTCGACAATGCCGGGAGCTACCTTGGGATGCAGGAGGTCGACGGACTACTTATCGGTGGGGCCAGCTTGGACGCTCATCAGTTTTCGGAGATTGTTGATACGGCTTATAAACTAGAAGGTGGGAGGGTATAGTGACGGATATTGATTTTGATGAGCTAGACAAGGCGGTGAACTCGCTGATGGACAAACACGACAACCAGACTGCGGATGCTCCGCCACCTAGTACATCAGTTGAGCCAAGGCAGTCTATGGCTCAAGACACTCCACCGACGCAAGCAGTTCAAGCTCCGGCTCGTGAACTGGCGCCTCCTGTAGATCGCAATCCAGTAGATGCAACCCCTTCAGTGACTACGCAAACGCCCGCATCAGCTAAACCTTTCGTGGTACCCCAAAGGACTGGCCGCTTTATGGATGTAGTTACCTCGTCTGGCAGTGGCAGGACTGCTCCAGATCGCCCTGCACCCTCCGCTCGACCATCACGTGAGGCGACTAACCTTCAGCCGCCTAGCCAACAAGACCCTATCCAAGATGCCATGGTTCTCGACGCTGCGACTCCCGACGCAGTAGCAGAGTCGCCTGAGTTTAGCTCTACTTTCGCAGAGCCACCCAAATTTGCCCGAAATGAAGTAGCATCATTTGATGAGCCGGTTGAAGTTCTAGAGCCAGCTCCACTCGAGTCGCCCTTTATCGACGGCATTGAGGTGGATAAGCGACCCTTAGGTTTTTCAAAATCAGACGCCTCCAGTGTTCAGCTAGAGCAAGCTGTCCCTAGCGAGGATCAGCAGATGGTTGATCCAATTGAGTTCGATGGAAGCCTGGAGCCGAACCTTGAGACTCAACCAACTGAACCGCTAAATAACCTAGAGTCATTTAGCGCTGACCCGTGGTCAGCCGAAGGTGAAAAGGATAAAGGCAATCCCCCTGAGCCAGTTCGACCAGAGCTCAACCCTGAACTTATCGCGGTGGAGTCTGCCGAGCTATCACCAGAGCCAGAGGTCGTGCCGGCTAGCCCTCCAGCCCCAGTTATTGCCGAAAATCCAGCGCCTCAACCAACACCTCAAGGAAATATCAATCCTCAGTACCAGACTGCAGCGAATGATGCGCCAGAACCTAGTGCTATTTTCGAAGCGGCATCATCTGATTCACCAAAGCCTCTAGCACACTCTGAAAAGAAGAAATCCGGCTGGATGGCTATTGTTTGGATACTGCTGCTTGTAGTAGTTGGTGCTGGCGGCGGTGTAGCGGCTTGGTTCTTTCTTCTAAGATAGCCGATTACTTATGGCTCAAATAGTCTTTAGGTGCTCGTATCTGAGAAGGGTTTTTGGTGTACAATAGTCATATGGACAGTACATTAGGTTTAAACGACCAGCAGAGTCGTGCGGTTACCCATGAGTCAGGACCGCTGTTGATTTTAGCTGGGGCGGGAAGTGGCAAGACCAAGACCTTGACGCACCGTATCGCCTATTTGGTGCGTGAAAAAAATGTACTACCAAGCCGCATTTTGGCGGTTACTTTTACTAACAAGGCAGCACGAGAGATGCGCAGTCGCTTGGCTGATATGCTAGGTGAGTCGGCTGACAATAGAAGCTTTATGCCGTGGATGGGGACGTTTCATAGCATTTGCGTAAGGCTACTTCGCTATGACGGCCAGGTGATGGGTATTTCTCCTAGATTCGTGATTTATGACGAGGACGATCGACAGAGTGCAATAAAGCAATTGATGAAACGCCAAGGGTTAACTGATCGTGACCTAAAGCCTCGTTCAGTTGGTGCCATGATATCAAAGGCAAAAAACAATCTCCAGACAGCCGAGGACTTTGCTGACAGCGCTCATGGACCCATCCAGCAGCGAGTGGCGGCAATATTTGTTGATTATGAGCGGATGCTTGAGAGTGCTCAAGCGTTAGATTTTGATGATTTGTTGATTAAAACCGTCAGACTTCTAAGTGACTATCCCGAGGTGCGCCGTAGGTGGCAAGAGCAATTTCAGCATATTTTAATTGACGAGTACCAGGACACTAACGCCGTTCAGTATGCGCTGATCAAAATGCTCATCAACCAAGACCGCAACATTTGCGTGGTTGGTGATGATGCACAGTCGATCTATAGTTTTCGCGGAGCAGACTATACGAACATTCTTAATTTTGAACGTGATTTTCCTGGTACGACTGTGGTCAAGTTAGAGCAAAACTATCGTTCAACCGAAGAAATTCTGACTCTGGCAAATGCCCTAATTCAGCACAACACCAAGCGGACCGACAAAAATCTTTGGACCGATCTCAAGGGAGGATCGGAGCCGGCACTCTGGCAGGTATATAGCGAGGCAGAAGAGGGTGCGCGGGTTGCTCAGGAGATATGGCAACAAATAAACAGCGGAAGGTCCTACAACGACATAGCCGTGCTCTATCGGACCAATGCCCAGAGCTACGCCATCGAGCGAGCGCTGCGCGAGCACCACATACCGCATAAAATTGTTGGCGGACTAAGGTTTTTGGACCGAGCGGTAGTTAAGGATGTCGTTGCTTACTTGCGTCTGCTGTACCAACCATATGACCGAATTAGTTTTCAGCGAATTATCGGCGTACCTAAGCGTGGCGTTGGTGCGGTGAGTGTGCAGAAGTTTTTAAACTGGAGTGACGCCAGGGAGGGCTCAATTATCGATGGGCTGCTGGCGGTAGAGTCAGCCGATGGGCTAACACCGCGAGCTAAGCTACCTTTGAAAAAACTCGGCGAAGTGCTAAGTGATTTGCAGCAGGGCTTGGACGGCCCACCGGCAGATGTTCTAGAAGCGATTATTGATAAAACCGGCTATGGCCAGTATATAAATGACGGAACTGACAAGGCCGAAGAGCGTTTAGAGAATTTAGGTGTATTGATTGCCGAAGCGAAGGCATATGCGGACGTTGATACTTTCCTCGAGGAGATGTCCTTGATGTCTTCGAGTGACGATGAGGCTGAGGAGGAGGTGACGCTAATGACCCTTCATGCCGCCAAGGGTTTGGAGTTTCCAGTGGTGTTTATGGTTGGGGTGGAGGAGGGTATATTGCCGCATGCTCGAGTTTTTGATACTGGAAAGACTGATGATATCGAAGAGGAGCGCCGGCTCTGCTACGTTGGTGTGACTCGAGCCCGAGAGGAGCTGTTTGTAACTTGTGCTAGCTCGAGGAATCAGTTTGGGCAGATTGGCTACAATATGCCTTCGCGATTTTTGTCGGAAATGGGGTTGTTTGCTGGCGAGATTGATCAGCCAGCCGGACGAATGTCGGCTGAAGAGTTAGATTTTTTCCCGGACGAGTTGGAGTTGACTATAGGTGATCGAGTGCGGACGCCGCTGTTTGGCAAGGGTGAGGTGATTGATATAGACGGCTTAGCCGTAGTGATCCAGTTTGATTCAGGGCAGACAAAGAAGTTAAATGCTGAGTATGCTCGACTTGAGAGACTCTAGATTGCCTGTTTGGCCCACAACCCCGACTAGCAACACCGTCCCACGCCTCCTTCCTTACACGCCGTGAGCCTAAAAAAGGCTCTCGGGTTGCAGTCGCTCGACAGTCGGCTTTGGGAGGTGCTGCGAGTCGGAGCCCCTCTTTGAGCCGCACTGCTTGAGGGGGGTGCAAGATGTCTTGGTGCTTCAGGTAGTAATTTGTTTGTGGTATAATAGTACGAGTACTACGTGAGGTTCACGTACTATATTTATGAGTATTGGAATTAAATTTAGGAATCACTTAAAGCGACTGACGCTACTGAGCGGTGTCTTGGCATTTTTCATGGGCAGTGCGGTGATGATGGACCAAGTTTTTGCCAAAACCAGTGACGAGAAATCCGCAACCGATACTAGCGGGCATATCATTAGCATCTATGATCGCGGCGAAGAGCGAGTTATTGTTACCAAGGCCAAGACTGTACGCGAGGCGCTAGAAGTAGCAAATATTGAAGTCAACGATCAGCAGGATGTGATTGAGCCGGCGCTTGACTCGGAATTAATTGCCTCAAAGTACAATGTTAATATCTACCGAGCGCGTCCGGTGACTATAGTTGACGGCATGGTCAAAAAGCGAGTTACTACAGCTCATCAAACTCCCGAGCGGATTGCCGAGGCGGCCGGGATGAAGCTTTACAGCGAAGACAGGGTATCTACAGAGGTAGCAGGCGAGCTTCTGCTACACGGAGCTGATAAGGTGCTGAAGATTGACAGAGCTACGTCGCTCGAGTTTACGCTCTATGGAAAAAAGGCTGAGGTTCGAACTAGGGCTGCTACTGTCGGGGAGTTTCTAAAAGAAAAAGAGATTACTATGGCCGAGAACGACACCCTGTCGGTATCCGAAAGTACGCCAATTACCCCCGGTATGTCGATTGAACTATGGCGAGAAGGTAAGCAGACTGTAACTGTCGAGGAAGAAGTGGATTTTGCAGTTGAGCAAATTCAGGATGCAAACCGTGAAGTTGGCTATCGGTCCGTTCAGACTCCAGGCGAAAAGGGTACAAGGAATGTAACCTATGAAATTGAGATGAAGAATGGACAGGAGGTTAATCGCACAGAGATCGCTAGCATAACAACCAAAGAGCCAAAAAGACAGCTAGAAACTGTAGGTACGAAGCCTAAGACCGTGCAGTATAATGGTGGCGGAAATAAGGACACTTGGCTGGCTGCATCTAATATCCCGCAAGACCAGTGGGGCTATGCCGACTATCTTGTGCAAAGAGAAAGTGGCTGGAATCCAAATGCAGTCAATAGCTCAAGTGGCGCTTGCGGCCTAGGCCAGCAACTGCCTTGCGGTAAGTGGGCCGGGGCATGGAACGACCCTGTCGCTGGCCTAAACGGTATGCAGGGATATGTCATGTCGCGCTATGGCAGCTGGGCGGCCGCTGTTGCGCACTCGCAGTCTCGTGGCTGGTATTAATTTTCTATGAGTCTACGGAACAATAAATCTCTCGGACAACACTGGCTCAAAGACCCCGATGTACTGGCTGATATTGCTGAAGGCGCAGAGTTGACTGGTGAAGACACTGTGCTGGAAATTGGTCCGGGCTTGGGTACTTTAACTAGTCGACTTCTGGCACGAGCTAAGAAAGTAGTAGCTATTGAGTTCGACCCTGAGCTGGCCCGTAAGCTGCCCGGGCAATTTCCTGGTAAAAACTTAGAAGTTATCAATCAAGATGTCTTGCAGATTGACACCTCAACTCTTCCAGTGGGCTACAAAGTTGTAGCAAATATCCCCTACTACATCACCAGTAAAATCATTCGACTTTTCAGCGAAACGCCTAACCCGCCAAGCCTCATGGTGTTGTTGATTCAAAAAGAAGTCGCCGAGCGATTGGCGGCTGAGCCTGGTGACAACAGCATACTAGCAGTAGCGGCACAGATATTTTATAAGGTTGAGCTGGGTTCAGTGGTGCCGGCTGAGCTGTTCACCCCTCCGCCAAAAGTTGACTCTCAGGTGGTTATTATGCGCCGCCGTGAGATACCACTGGTTGACCCGGGGCAGCGATTGGAGTTTTTCCGCCTAGT
>CAZBLG010000023.1:0-9317 GCA_964492805.1 uncultured Candidatus Saccharibacteria bacterium | reverse complement strand
GTCGCTACGTTCTCAAGATCACGCATACGATCGGCGAAGTTTTCAGCTGAAATATTACGCGCTCCTGGACGGGCGGCGCTGGCCGCATCTACCACGCGAACCACCAGTGCCTCAGGGGTGGTGGCTTCTATGTCATCATGGTGCGCTTCGATTGCGTGAACAATCCGCTCGTCCATGCCATACTTACGTGCCAGCTCAGCCCCAATATGGTGGTGCTTGCCTTCAATTTTATGCGTCACTGCCTTGCCGACATCATGAAGAAGTGTCGCAATCTTGGTGATGCGCACGTCTGCGCCAATCTCTTCAGCGATCATCCCCGCCATTGATGCCATCTCAGTACTATGTTTCAGGACATTTTGACCGTAAGAAGTACGGAACTTTAGCTCACCAAGAAGCTGGAGCATTTCTTTTGGAATACCAACCACGCCAGTTTCTCGCATAGCATCTTCGCCGGCTTGGCGAACTTCTTTTTCTATTTGCTTCTGCGCCTTTTCAACTACCTCTTCAATGCGTCCCGGATGAATTCGTCCATCCTTCATCAGCATTTCCATGGTGATTCTTGCCACCTGGCGTCGAATTGGATCAAAGCTCGAAAGGATAATCATACCCGGCGTATCATCAACCATGATATCAACACCGGTTGCGCGCTGAAGTGCTTGGATGTTGCGACCTTCCTTGCCGATAATCCGACCTTTCATCTCCTCGTCAGTCAGCTTCACCGCAGTTACCGTTCGCTCAGCCGTCACGTCACTGCTCATCCGCTCCATTGCTGTCAATAGAATCAACTGCGCTCGCTCCTCGGCATCATCCATCGCTTCACGCTGAAGCTTCGCTATCAGACCCGTCAAGTCCTCCTTGATATCACGTTCGGTCATCTGCATCAATTTACCGGCAGCATCCTGCTTCTTTAGGCCGGCAATTTTCTCTAACTTTTCTTGTTGCTTTGTGCGAATCTGGCGAATTTCATTCTTTAAAGCCTCAACTTCGTCCTCGTGTTTACGCAACTTTTCAGCGCGACCATCAAGCTCGTCAAGCTTTTTGTCTAACGAGACTTCACGATCAGCTAGGCGATTTTCAGTTTTCTGCCACTCCTTGCGACGCTCTTTCTCAATCGCCAGCGCCTCGTCTTTGGCCTTAAGCACGATATCACTAGCCTTTGTCTTGGCAGCGGCGAGGTCTCGCTCAATTTTGCTCTTACTATTTGTCTTTTTATTGTGCTGATAGCCAGCAAAACCGCCCACGCCGAGTGCTGTCCCGACAATAGCGGCTACGATAATCTCTATCATAGTTTGGTCCTTTCTTGGGACGCGGAAAACCTACCTAGAATGTTGAATCTTGGCTCGAATATCTATACAAAATGTCTAGTCTAGTTATGAATTTCACAGCGTCTGTCTTATCAAATGTTGAAATTGTCAAAAAGTCTTACGACTTATATAAATTGTACGTCATCTACAGCAATTTCGCAAATGGCTAGCCTTTGAAATACTCGGCCCCACAGCTCGAGTTCTTGAATCGGGTTGATACTACCTAGTCGGCTTAGTGATGTGCGCCTGTGCACCATAGAGCGGCAGTACAACGCCATCCGTCTCGCCACTTCTAAGCCGCGTCGTGGCGTCCTGCTGCCACTGCTCGCCCACCTCACCAACTATTGGAATATTCAGGCTGTCGGCAAGCGTATTGGCGACAGTTAACCCGATCCGAAGACCCGTAAAACTTCCCGGCCCTTTCATAACTCCAATACCAGCTATGTCCGTAAATTCCCCATTATTCTTCTTGAGCGACTGCTCAACAAAAGCCAGCAGTCCTCGCGCCAGCTCTCGACCAGCATCCCACTGGTAATTGAATGTTTGATCTGCTGTCACGACCGCTATCTGACAAGTTGGCGTGGAGGTATCAAGAAGAACGATCACGGCAGCCTGTCCTCAAGTTTTTGAGACCTAGGCCCTAAAGCTACGACTTCAACGTCCCGCGAATCTTCAGCGGTCGCTGTTATACGAATCTGCAAACGATCACTAGGTAGCACGCCGTCGACAACATCCGCCCATTCTATGACGGTGACTACGCCTGTGGTTTCAAATGATTCTATCAGCTCTTCTTGCATGATTCCCGCCTCGCCTAGTCTATAAAAATCATAGTGCCTTAGCTCTAAGTCATCTCTCGCAGCATACACTCTGCTGATAGTAAAGGTAGGACTTTGAATAGGCTCAGTAATACCTAGCCCTCTCGCAACCCCCTTAGTAAAAGTCGTCTTACCAGCCCCAACGTCACCAATAAGCTCAATCACCTCACCGCCAACCAACAAGCCACCATATTGCCGCCCTAGGTCTTTCATCGCCTCATCACTGTGCACGGATTTTTTCATACCTTCATATTGTACTACGCAAAAACAGTTGGCACAAAGAGACAATCTCAAGTATAATAAGCTTAAGAATTATGCGCGTATCTAATTCAACGATCGAAAAGATATTGCAACAGGGTGGGGTCATTAGAGAATCTCAGCTTGCTGATTTAAGGACCGAAGCCGAACGATCGCAAAAATCACTACAAGAGCTGGTAGTAGCCAAGAGCATCCTCACGGACGAGCAGCTAACAAAGATGATTGCTGATCACATAGGGGTGCCGTTTGTTCAGATCGATCCAAAAGACATCTCTGAAGAGGTGATGCACCGCATCCCCGAACATATCGCCCGCCAATATAGCGCCGTACTATTTTCAGAAAACAGTGACGGCTCACTCAACCTGGCGATGGAAGACCCGGATGATGTCCAGGCACTGAATTTCATTCAAAAAGAGGTTGGCTATAATCTTAAAGTGTTTTTAGTCACTAAAAGTAATATCTTAGATTGCCTTGAAAACTATCGAGGTGACGTGAATAAAGAGCTTGATGAGGTTATCGCCACGCAGCAAGACTCGCAGGCCGACGCACAGGCAGTTACCGAAGAGGATTTCGCTGAAGATTCGCCGATTGCCCAAACTGTCAATTTGCTTTTAGAGTACGCCATCAAGTCGAGCGCCAGCGATATTCACATCGAGCCACGTGAAGACTTCGTGCAAGTACGCTACCGCGTTGATGGAGTGCTACAGGAGGTCAACCGACTACCTAAAGGCGTCCTAGGCGCGCTGGTTAGCCGCGTAAAGATTCTCTCAAATTTAAAGATCGACGAACGACGCGTCCCCCAGGACGGTCGATTCAAAATACGAGTCTCTGAAAAGCAGTATGCTCTACGCGTAAGCACCCTACCAATATCCGACGGTGAAAAAGTAGTCATGCGTATCTTGGACGAATCTAGCCAGTCAATCACCCTTGAACAGCTTGGATACTGGGGGAAGTCTCTAGTGGTAGTCAAAGAAGCGATGACACAGCCCAATGGCATGATTTTAGTGACTGGCCCAACTGGATCTGGTAAATCAACTAGTTTATTTAGCATATTGTCTGAGCTAAATACACCAGATGTCAATATATCTACAGTCGAGGATCCGATTGAATATAAAATATCTGGGGTCAATCAGACTCAGACAAATCCAAAAGCTGGTATGTCATTTGCCTCTGGATTAAGGGCCCTACTTCGTCAAGATCCGAACATCATCATGGTTGGTGAAATTCGAGACAGCGAAACAGCAAACCTTGGTGTTCAGGCGGCCCTGACCGGACACCTTGTGTTCTCGACCCTGCACACCAACAACGCCGCCACAAGCCTACCTCGACTACTTGATATGGATATTGAACCATTCTTGATTGCTTCGACAGTCAAGGCCGTAGTTGGTCAGCGTCTCGTTAGGCGGCTATGCACCTTCTGTCGAAACCATCAGCCACTTGATGCAGAAGAGTTAGCGACAATTGATCGGCTGTTTGACATAACGGCGAGTAAAGGCTTTGCGCGCCTTCATGAGCTCGAAAATGAGGCTACCAAGGGTGGGGTTGGTGCTGATACGCCTCCCAGCACCAATCCTCAGACAATTACTCATGCGTGGCAAGCCTCTAAGGAGGGCTGTGAAGAGTGCAACCACATTGGCTTCAAGGGAAGAACTGGTGTCTATGAAACGCTAGATGTCACCAACTCCATACAAAAGCTGATCACCGCCAACGCCACTAGCAATGAAATCCAAGAAGAAGCTATCCGTGAAGGTATGATAACTATGCAGGTTGATGGTCTAGTCAAGGCCCTCAGGGGCGTAACTACCCTTGAGGAAGTACTGCGGGTGACTAGGGAGCAGTAATTATGGCGAAATTTAAATTCACAGCAGTTAGAGAAAGCGGGCGCACGGTTAGTGCGACGATTGATGCACTAGACAGAAGGTCGGCAATCTCTAGTCTCAACTCCCAGGGACTGCAACTCATAGCCCTGAGCGAAGTTGGTGGTCGCAAATCATCAAAGTCAATATCATTATTTAAAAGCAAAGGACGACGGGTCAAGTCCGATGAGTTGGTTATGTTCACCCGACAACTAAGCGCCATGGTCTCCGCTGGCGTTCCAATTGTCAGATCCCTAAACTCCATGGCAAAGCATGCTGAAAATGCTACGTTTAAGAAAACTATTTATAATGTAGCAAAAAGTATCGAAGGTGGAGACTCTTTTGCCGATGCACTGGCTCGCTTCCCTAACACCTTTAACGATGTATATGTCAACATGGTCCGAGCCGGTGAATCGGCTGGAATTCTAGATGATATCCTTAAGCGTCTAGCCCTGCAGCAGGAAAAGAACGCATCAATGCGCAAAAAAATCAAAGGAGCCATGACCTACCCGATAGTGTTAGTGCTGATTACAATTGGTGCATTCTTTGGTTTGATGCTCTTTGTCCTACCCTCAATTGGCGAAACTATCAAAGATCTTGGCGGTGACGACGCTGAACTACCGGGAATCACCCTATTAATGATGGGTATTAGCGACTTCTTAATAGACTTCTGGTATGTCATATTTCCCGCCATGGCCGCTGGTGTTTACCTATTTCTTAGATACATCAAAACTGGAGATGGCAAAAGAAGGTTTCACGAAGCCGCTCTGAAGATGCCAATTGTTGGAAAGATAGTTACTAAAATTGCCGTGGCACGATTTACTAGGACTTTCTCTGCCCTAATTGGTGCAGGCGTGGCTGTACTGCAGGCTTTGGATATCAGCTCTAGGGCAGTTGGCAATGTAGTTTATGAACAATCAATCAAACAAGCCGCTCTACGCGTCAAAAATGGAGAAATATTATCCCAGGTGATAATGGAGGATGAGGTTCTGTTTCCGCCTATCGTTGCGCAGATGCTTGCCGTAGGAGAAGAAACTGGCCAGACTGACAGAGTACTAGTAAAGGTGGCTGATTTTTACGAAGAAGAGGTTGATACAGCCATAGCCAGCATCAGCTCGACAATCGAGCCAGTTATGATTGTGTTTATGGGTGGAATGGTCGGTCTAATTGCCGCGAGTGTCATGATGCCAATCACTGGTCTGGCTAACCAAATTGAGTCATAGTTAGGCCAATGCGTTTATGCTATAATGGCACTAGTGAATAGCGTGGGCATTTATTAGTGAATAGTTTATTCTATAAATCAAAACAGATCATCGGACTCGACTTTAGTCGAGCCAGTCTTAGAGTGATGTCTGTAGACAGAGAAAAGATGCTGGTTCATGGCTATGGGTCTGTTGATCTTGACCCGAGCAAGGTGAACGATAACCTAGAGATGAGTCAAGACTATTTGATGCAAAAGATTGATGATTTGTTTCGAAACAATGTCATCGGCAAGTTAAGTAGTGAGCGGGCAGTTCTGGGTATACCTGCGGTAAGGACCTTTGCACGCACCTTTACCATGCCTGCCAATCAAGAAGCTAATATCGTCAACGCTGTAAACCTTGAAGTTGAGCAGTACATCCCCATGCCACTCGAAAGCCTATATGTAGACCACCAGGTCATAAGTCGCACCAAAAAAGAGCTGACCGTTCTGATGTGTGCGGTCCCTAGAAGGTTTATTGATACCCTACTGAGCGTCGTGCGCTCCACCGGTGTTGACGTGGCAGTCATTGAACCAAGCATCAACGCCATATCTAGGCTTCTTGAGTATACGAAAGAGGGCGGTATGCCGACGGTTATTGTCGATGTTGGGCCAACTGGTACGGATATTGCGGTTTATGACAAGGCGGTTAGAATAACTGGTGGTATCAATGTTGGCGGCAACACGTTTACACTTGATATCGCCAAAAAGCTGGATATTCCGCTAGAAAACGCCCATCAACTCAAGGTGTTGAGCGGCCTAAATCCTGGTCCGCGTCAGGCTAAGATCGCGGCGGCATTGCAGTCAAGCTTGAACCAAATTGCTAACGAAACAAAAAAGGTTGTTCGTTTTTATACCGAACGATCACCGGATGAAGCTAAACTAGAGCAGGTTTTGATTGTTGGTAGCGGCAGTAACCTGCCGGGTATTGGCGAGTTTTTTACTAATGAACTTGTCATGCCAGCCCGCGTTGCTAGTCCTTGGCAGGCTCTGAATTTCGCCAACCTAAAACCACCAGCCAAGCAACTGCGTCCGCGGTTTATGACCGCTGCTGGACTGGCACTGGTTGACCCAAAAGGTGGTGAGCGATGATCAATCTACTACCGCCAAATGACAAGCAGCAAATCAGAGCCGGCAAGTCTAATGTATTATTGCTTCGATACTGCATCGCTGCCTTTTCTTTGGCAATCCCCCTTCTGATATTAATTGTTAGTATCTATGTTCTCATCAACAACTCTAGAAGCAACGCCGAGGTGATTATCCAAGAAGGCGAAGCGCGCAACGCAACTCTCCAGCTAACCAAGGCAAACGCCCAAGAGTTCCGCCAGAATCTAGCCACCGCCAAGACCATACTAGATAAAGAGATAAAGTACTCACAAATCGCTGTGAAAATTGCCCAGTCTTTACCTGGTGGTATATACATACAGTCTCTCAACCTCGACCCGCAAACCTTCGGTCAGCCGATAACCCTAAGCGCAACGGGCAGCTCATACCAAGATGCTATAAACCTCAAATCTGCGCTTGAACAGTCCACTACCTTTAGCGACGTTCACCTACTGTCTGTGACTCGGGGTGAAGAAAATGGAGTTACTATATCGATAAGCGCGGTTATAGATGCGGAGACTGTACGGCCATGAGTAGAAAAGCTAAGAACGATAAAAGCAAGCTAACAGCTGTAAAGATGCGCTATATATTAGTAGCTACGTTAGTTGGCACCATAGCTTTCATGGCCATAGGAGTCTACTTCGCCTACTCAGTACTAGGTGGCGTGGCTGCAGAAGCCTCTCAAGTACTCTCGCGTGCAGCTTCTGCCGATGCTGAGCAGCGCTACATAAGTGAGTTAGAGAAAAAGCTAGAAGAGTATTCGGTGGCCAGAGATAGAGCCCAGCAAATCGTTGCCGAGTCTCAGAGCTATCGCTATCAGGATCAGGTCATCCAAGACCTTACCCAGTACGCCAATCGAGCGGGCCTACAGATCGCCTCCTTCACCTTTCAGTCTGCTGAGCCAGCGGGAGCTCAAGCAGCTCCTCCGCCGGCACAAGGCGACGGCTCAGCTGCTCCAGCAGAGGATGGATCTATCGCCCCAGCGCCAGCTGCAGCTATACAAAGCACTATAGTCTCCGTGCAACTGAGCGAACCCGTAGCTTACAGAAATCTACTACATTTTCTCCACCTAATAGAAGAGAACTTAACTCGAATGCAAATTACTCAGCTATCCCTATCGCCTGGAGAGTCTGCCTCAACTGTCAGCGCACAAACTTTGAATATTGAGGTGTACCTAAGATGAAAAACTATCTTTCACTCACCCAAGCAAGGCAGTTTTTCGCACGCATCCTCAATCGCTTCCATGTGCTAATATTTACACTAACTGTGATTATTGGTGTTTCTATAGCGATATTTATGCTCTATGGACTGATGTCAGACCCAAGCGAACAACTCGATATCTCTCAGACGGAAAATATCAGTTTCGACCAGGAGACCATAGAAAGAATAGAAAACTTCAATACGTCGTCGTCGACTGAAGATACATTCAATTTACCTCCCGGACGGATCAACCCTCTTGTTGCTGAATAGGTCTTTGGTGCGGTATAATCAAATAGATTATGCTATTTCCTGCTGAACGATTTGATAACGCACCGGTCATGAGTCTTCAGACCGGCTCTGAGCTTGCCCGTACCTCTCGTGCAATCATCGACCCAAACACCCTCTCGGTAGTCGCCTACGAGCTCGAAGGACGACTGCTCGACCAAAACCCAAGCCTACTTCGAGTGGCGGATATACGCGAAATCGGACCCCTGGGGATGATTATTGACTCAGTCGATGAGCTACTGAGCCTAAGCGATGTGATTAGTATTAAAAAAGCCTACGAAATCGGTTTTGAGCTTGTTGGCCTAAAGGTCATAGATGAGCGCAAACGTACTGTTGGCAGGATTGTTGGTTATACGCTTGAGGCAGGTAATTTTATCATTCAACAGATACGTGTCAAGCGGCCACTACTCAAGAGTTTCGGGGACACAGAGTTATTAATCCACCGTTCGCAAATCGTCAAAATCACTGATGATATAGTTATCGTTAAGGCCCCGACCATAAGACACAAAGAACCAGTTATCGAACCTTCGGAAAAATCATTTGAAAACCCATTTCGCAAGTCTCCTCAGCCGAGCCCTGAATCTTCAGATATCGACTACTGAGTTTCCTCTTCACTCAAAGCTTGTTTTACGTCGTCATAAGAAAATCCTTGAAGCACTAAGTAGCGAATAAACTTCTGTTCGTCTGGGTAGCGACTGCGTTTCTTGGTGATGATTTTTGCTAATTCGTCTGGGTCATTTCGTGATGTATCTTCAACAACTTGCTCAATAATACCCCTGTCTATGCCTTTTTGAGACAGTTCAAGCTTCAGTCGCCTTAAACTTACGCCCTTTCGGGCATGCCGGTTCTCCACCCAATACCTAGCAAACTTTTCATCATCAAGGTAGCCTTTATCGACAAGTCGGTCGAGCACTCGGTCGGCAACCTGCTGGGACACTCCTGGCCGCTCAATCATCTCACCGGTTTTTGGCGAGCGCCTCTTCGAGGGGCGTGTTTTTCTCCATAGATAGTCTCGTAATTCTCGAATCGATCGTGGACGCACCAGCGAATATTCCAGCGCTCGGCCATAGAGCTTGCCAAACTGAGCCTCCTGCTCAAGTGCCACTAGCTCTTGTTCGGTGTACTCCCGACCAACCCTGACCCCAAGGTCAACTAGCTGAAACACATCAAGACTAAAACGATATTTCCCATCAACGCTAACGTTAACCCGGTTTTGATCGCGGGCCTGGACTGAAATATTAGTAATTTTCATAGG
>CAZBLG010000022.1:5591-9592 GCA_964492805.1 uncultured Candidatus Saccharibacteria bacterium | reverse complement strand
AAAAACAAACATGCCCCGGGTGGGCGCGCAACAGCTCAATTCCATAACGCCTATGGTATGATGTATATATGTTTTCACCACGAGTTGAAAAGAAGCTAGCTAACTTAACGCGTGAGTTTTTCGCGCGTCATCCTGGCGTTAAGCTGGTTGCTGTAACTGGGAGCGCTGGAAAAACCAGTGCCAAGGTGGCTATCGCATCTGTTTTGTCACGACAATACAGCGTTCAGCTACGCGAAGAAGAGCCACACACCAAGTCTGACGTATTTTTGCAGATTATGGGGGTGATTGCTGCCAAAACAGGTCCTTTTAAGACTTGGCGAACTTTACGGGCAGTAAAAAAACGAGTTCGTGCCAAACAGCCCGAGGTGCAAGTGATTGTTCAGGAGTTTAACCCACGCGAGCTAGGCTATAACGCTTGGTTTCGTGAGTACCTCCTGCCAGATATCGCAGTGATCACATCGGTGACCAACGGCCGCATGCAGGTTGAGTACTCTTTAGAGGAAGTCGCTAACGAGATGATCACCCTAGCCAATAACTCTAAGTCAGCGATGATTAACCGAGACGACATCGAAGGGCGTTTTGCTGGATTTTTAACAAATCCGCACGTTACAACTTATGGTACTAGCTCGGTGGCAGAGTATTATTTTGAAGAACATGACTTTTCCCTCGAGAATGGACATCGAGGGCTTATCGTTTCACCGGAGAATCAACAAGGCCTAGCGCTCGATATCCATCTGCTGGGTGAGCACAACCTACGACCGGTCATGGCTGCGGCGGCAGTTGGCTACAGGTCGGGAATAAGTGAGCAGAATATCAACAGTGCCGTTGAGAACCTCAGAGCCCTGCCTGGGCGGATGAGCCTGTTAAGGGGTGCTAACAACAGCTGGCTGATTGACGATAGCTATAGTTCGACCCCATTGACCGCCTTTTCGGCCCTTCAGACCCTATACAACTTAGAGTCTCCTCAGCGAATCGCCGTATTTGGCAATATGAATGGTCTGCGCGGTATGTTTGAGCAAGCTCACGCCGAGCTTGGCGACGCGTGCGTGCCTGATCGACTAGACTGGGTAGTGACGGTTGGCGAGAAGGCCAATAAGTACCTAGCTCCAGCAGCACGACGCCGTGGCTGTCAGGTGAAAGAGTGTCGTGACGCTATTGAGGCCGGAGGGTTTATTCGTCTGAAGCTCCAGGACGACGCCATAGCACTGTTTAAAGGATCGAGCGGAGGTGTCTGGCTGGAAGAAGCGATAAAAGTAAACCTTCACTCAACTAGCGATGAAGCTCATCTGGTTCGCCAAGAACCGTCTTGGTTGGAGCGCAAGCAAGCATTTTTCACTGCAAATCGCATAGGCGATACAATAAAGACGAAAGTCAAGAAAGGCAAAGATAAAGTCAAATGAACGAAAACGACTATCCGCAACCGCAACCAACCCCACAGGAGCCGGAGCCTCAATCTCCACCGCCCGAGGCTCCACTTCTGCAGACTCAACCACTACCTCCTCAGCCATTTGCCATCAACAATGCAGTTCAACCACCTGTCAAAAAGAAGCGCACCGGACTTATAGTTGGTATTGTCGGTGGGGTTGTCGGTCTATTGCTACTAGTGGCAGTGCTCGTCTACTTTCTATGGTGGCAAAGCCCCGACAAGGTAGTTGCCCGAGCTATCGTCAACTATGTCCAGCAGGGCAGAGGTGAAATTGGCGGAACGGTTACTGTTGAGTCGCCCGAACTAAGTCTAGCCATGGAGATAGACTCTCGGATCGATGGAGTCAAAGAGGCCTATGAACTAAAGGTTAGCGTCCAGCAACCAGAGTCTCCGCTTGAGACTATTGATCTTAGTCTTGACTTGGTATATCCAGACGACGGAGCGTTTTACGCTAGGGTTACTGATCTGGACAAGATAGTCGATAGTATAGTTGATCTGTCGATGGAGCAGGTAAGAGCAAACTCAGACGAGTCAGCTCAAATACCGAGCGACCAAGAGGCCCTGATAAGGGCTCAGGTTGAGCAGATGTTCAATCCAATTGTCGAGAAAATTAACAATCAGTGGGTGAGGTTCTCCATAGAAGAGTCTAGTGAGCAGACCGCTGAGGCAACCTGCCTTGTGGATGCGGTTCAAAAGCTAAACACCGATAAAGATACTCAAAAAGAAATCTCTCGTATCTACTCTGAAAACAGCTTTTTGATAGTTTCTGAAGAAGTTGGCAAGCGAGACGGCTCTACCGGCTATAAAATTGACCTTAAAGACGAGCAGGCCAGCCAAAGGTTCAACTCTTTTAAAGAGGCTTTGATTGAGTCTGACTATGGCAAGGAGATTTTGGCTTGTGATGCGTTTGAGCTTGAAGACTTTGATTTTACCGAAGAAGGTACTGACACCAAAGACGAGACCTTGGTTCTATGGGTAAATAAGTCATCAAACACTCTAACAGGAGTTGACTTAAGCTTTGGCGTTGATCAAGACGAGCAAGACATGAAGTTTGAAGCAAAGCTAGATCTGACTTCAAGTGGCGAGGCCGGTGCAATCGAAGCCCCGCAGGATGCTCGTGACTTTGAAGAACTAATGCAAGAGGTAATGAGTGCGATGTTTGGTGGTGGGGTAAGCTCCCAGGATCAAATTCAGCCTATAGCCCCAACTAGCCCACTCTCGGTATAGGCTAGTACTGGACAGTGTCATGAGTAGCTGATCTATGCTATACTACCACTGATATGACCCGCTATAATCCTATTGAAATTGAGCAAAAATGGCAAAATGTTTGGCAAGAGCAAAACACCTATGCCGTTGATCTACGCGACACGAAAAAACCCAAATACTATGGCCTGAGCATGCTACCGGGTATCACCGGGTCGGGTATTCATATCGGTCATGGGCGAACCTTTCAGTTCTCAGACATCAAGGTGCGCGCCAAGCGCCAACAAGGCTACAATGCCTACAACCCAATTGGCTGGGACAGCTTTGGCTTGCCAGTAGAGAACTACGCTATAAAAGTTGGCAAAAAACCACGACAGGCACACGATGAAGCTAAAGAAAATTTCATCCGCCAGCTCAAGCGACTAGGCTTTAGCTATGACTGGTCAAAAGAGATTTCAACTGCCGATCCGGAGTACTACAGGTGGACGCAGTGGATTTTCACTAAGCTTTATGAGCATGGTTTGGCCTATCAGAAAGAGCAGCCGCAGTGGTGGTGTGAGACTGACAATACCGTTCTGGCCAACGAGCAGGTTGAAGGTGGCAAATGCTGGCGCTGCGGCGATACGGTAGTCAAAAGACGCTTAAAGCAGTGGTTTTTCCGCATCACTGCTTATGCCGATGAGATGCTCGAGGCAACTGATGAGCTTGACTGGACTGACATGGTCAAGACTATGCAGAAAAACTGGATTGGTCGCTCGATGGGGGCTGAGGTGGAGTTTGCGATTGAAGATTCTGAAGAAATCATCAAGGTATTTACTACACGCCCCGATACATTGTTTGGCGCTAGTTTTATTGCCCTGGCTCCTGAGAATCCTCTGACTCTAAGTTTAGCTACGCCAAATCAAAAAGAGGCGATAGAAGAATATATCTCTCAATCAGCAAACAAATCAGAGCTTGAGCGCCAAGAAGACCGAGACAAAACCGGTATATTCACTGGTCGCTACGCTATAAATCCGGTCAATGGCAACAAGGTGCCAATTTGGACAGCTGACTATGTACTAGGTGGCTACGGCACTGGTGCGGTCATGGCCGTACCGGCGCATGATGAGCGCGATCATGAGTTTGCGACTAAGTTTGATTTGCCGATTATCCAGGTGATTGACAAGCCAGACAGCGAAGACGATCCTGGCGCCTACACTGGGGAGGGCACCCTAGTAAATAGCGGTGCATACAGCGGTGAGCGTAGCGAGGAGGCTCGCGAGCAGATTGTTGCTTGGCTTGAGTCTCAGGGTACTGGCCAGAGCCAAACTATCTATAAGATGCATGACTGGTTAATTTCACGCCAGCGCTACTGGGGTGCGCCAATTCCAAT
>CAZBLG010000022.1:0-5491 GCA_964492805.1 uncultured Candidatus Saccharibacteria bacterium | reverse complement strand
TAGATGCTTGGCGGTTCGCTATTGAAAGCTTGCTTCAGATATTGGCGCCGTTCGCGCCACACATCACTGAAGAGCTGTGGCACCAGTTGGGACATGAAAGCACCATTCACATCGATAACTGGCCAAAATGGGACGATGCGCACATCCAAAGCGATGTTATGACGATCATTGTCCAGGTAAATGGCAAGCTACGGGCCAAGGTTGAGCTACCCAGGGATGCTGATCAGGCTCAGGCAGAATCTGCCGCCCTTTCGGATGAAAATGTCAGGCGTTTCACAGAAGGTAGGGAGCCGAAGAAGGTTATTTACGTCCCCGGTCGGCTGGTTAATATTGTTATATAAAAACTAGCCCCTCGATGAGGCTAGTTGAATGAGGGGGCTAGATCGGTTTAGTTGCTGCAATCGCTAGAGAGCTCTAAAGAGGTTCTAGTGTTGCCGGTATTGATCCACACTACACCATCTCCGTCTTTCTTGAGCGGAGACCAGCTAACAACATCCAGTTCACTTTCTTTCAGTGTGTCAATCGGAACACCAACCCACTTACCGTTGGAGTCTCCTTGGTAGCCGCTTACACTAAACCAGTCTCCGCTTTCAAGTCCTACGACAGCTTCTTTCTCTGCTGCCGTGAAGCCAGAGCCAATTTCATTCATATCAGTCACACGAGGGTCTGGACGGATGTTCGTTCCTTCAGCAATGTTTAGTGTACCCTCGCATAGCTGCAAATCATCACTAAAGTGCATAGGATTATTATTGCCGTCACTCCTGAGCGAGTTTAGGGATAACAGAGAAACAGCTGTCAGAGCAGAAATCCCCAAAACAGCTACTAGCTTGCGGCGTCGAGCAAAGCCCTCAGGGGTTTGAGGAGTTGTCCTGTCTCTCCAGTTAGATATTTTTTCGCCTATTGCCATATAATTACTGTCCTTCTGGTCCGCTACCTAGGCGTCCCTATACTCTTATATTACCACAACCACCTTCAAAAGTCAATACCTAGACATAATTTCATACAGTCTACACCTTGAGAATATACCAGATAAACGGTATAATGACTCTTAAGTGTTACTATAAACTCAAAAAAAGGAGATATTTTGTATGGCACAACCGAAGAAACATACAAGTCCACGCAAGACTGGACTTCGTCGTAGCCATCTGAAGCTGAAGCTGGCGCGTCGTGTCAACGGCAGCTCACCAGTCAAGGTGAAGACAACTAAGCGCGAAACTGGAAAAAGCGCTAACTAATTAACGAAACGAACTATATACGCTATGGCATCAAATCGTCACTTGGGTCGGATGATAGCTCTACAGACGCTGTATGAGTACGAATTTCGCGTCCAGGTGGAGGACAAGTGGGCAGACTCTTCAGAGATACTGAAGCGCAATTTGGAGCGGTATAAGACGTCGATTGACGATATTGCTTTTATTGAGCGCTTGGTTGGTGGGGTATTGGAACGTCAGAGTGACCTTGATGAGAAGCTAGCGCCTTTAGCACCAGAGTGGCCGATTGATCAGATTTCGCGAATTGATCGTGCGATTTTAAGACTCGGTTTGTATGAGCTGTTATTTTCAGCCGACAAAGTGCCCTTCAAGGTGGTTATCAATGAGGCAGTTGAGCTTGCCAAAGCGTTTGGTTCGGATAACTCGGGAAAATTCGTAAATGGGGTGCTCGGCACTGCCTACCGAACTCTCGTGGAGGAATCCGCTGATGGTAAAGAAACCAAACCTAAACTCAGTTAAGAAATATTTTGGGCGAAAAAAGCCCTCAATTCAAGAAATTGTTCGTGAGCCAACCGCCGGTGGCGTAGTTTTTCGACGCAATAAAAAAGACGAAGTCGAGTTTTTGCTCTATCAAGATGCGCGTGATCGCTGGACTATCCCCAAGGGGCATATTGAGCCAGGTGAAACAGCGCAGGTTGCGGCTAAGCGTGAAATATCCGAGGAGACTGGGTTAAAAAACCTTAAAGTTCACAACTGGTTGGGCAAGGTTAATTTTCGTTATCGACGAATTGAAAAACTGGTGCTGATGAGCACTCAGGTCTATCTAGTTAAGGCGCTTGATCCCGACGAGGAGCTGCAAAAAGAAGAGTGGATGAACGGACTGAAGTGGTTCTCGTTTCATGATGCGCTGGACGAGGTGGAGTACGAAGATATCGGCAAGCTGATCATGTTGGCGATGAAGCAAATCCGACAAGGGGGCCTATAGTGAGTGGCATGGACCTGACACCGTATCGAGAGTTCGCGCGTGACAAACTAGGGTTAGAATTTGAAAATATCGAGATACTTGTAACCGCACTAACTCACCGTAGCTACGTTAACGAGCACAAAAAATCCGCTCGTGAGCACAATGAGCGTCTGGAGTTTCTGGGCGATGCAGTCCTGGAGCTGATCGTAACGGAGCATTTATACGAGAATTTTTCAGAACCAGAAGGTATTTTGACCAGCTGGCGAGCCTCGTTGGTCCGTACGGAAAGTATCGGTGCGGCTGGAGATGCGCTTGGCTATGAGTCGCTGATTCGCATGAGTAAGGGTGAAAAAAATGGTTCCAGTAGGGCCAGGCTGCAAATACTTGCCAATGCCTTTGAGGCGGTTACTGGGGTGATATATCTAGAGCATGGTTTTGAGGCGGCCACTAAATTTATCCATGACAATATCATCGTCAAACTTGAAGGGATTTTAGAGAAAGGTAGCTGGCGTGACCCTAAGTCTCACCTTCAAGAGGTGTCTCAGCGAATTGACAACCAGACACCAGTGTATCGGGTGCTTCACGAGGAGGGGCCGGACCATGACAAAGTGTTTACACTTGGAGTTTATGTCGGTGATACTTTGATGGGTCAGGGCAGTGGACCAAGCAAACAAACCGCCCAGCAAGAGGCGGCTGGAGCTGCATTATCAGCGTATGAGTCCAGGGGTGATGCCTGAGCGAGCTCGCTAGCTGTAAGCGTTTTGTGTTATACTTGAAGTACAGCTAAATTCAGGAGGAATACAGAATGTCAACAATCGACCAGCAATTTGTAGAATACGTAGTTAAGTCACTTGTCGAGCATCCAGACGACGTGGTTGTCGAGCGACTGATTGATGAGAAGGGCGTTCTATTGACCCTGACTGTCAATCCAGAAGACCTCGGACGAGTCATTGGCAAGCGCGGTGGAACTGCTCAGAGCCTAAGGACGCTACTTCGTGCACTTGGTACGAAAAATGATGCTCGTTACAACCTAAAAATCGTCAACAATGACGGCTACACCGGCGCTCGCCAAGAGCCTCGTGAGGAATCTCAGGCTGAGAACGAGTCTGTTGTGGATAGTTCAACAGATGAGCCTGTGGAAAATGAGCCAAGCTTTGCTGATAACGCTCGTAAAGAGCTTGCAGAACTAGACGATCTCGATATATAATAAGCATTAGTTCGAACAACCTGCGAGAACTACAAGCTCTACAGCGAGCAACCGACTACAAAATATAGTCAGTTGAGAGTCTTATTTGTGCTAAAAAACCACCCTCCCCGGGTGGTTTTTTGGATGTACAAATTGTTGACCTGAAAATAGCCCATCGAGGAGCTCGACACCGGGCGGTGGAGCTATTTTCGGTGGGCTTTAGCCCTTGTGCTGTAGCTAATGCTCTCTGTGTCGCGTACCTTCCTGCATGGTGGCTTCGTGGTGGAGCATTATCCTCTCTACCAGGTCAACCCCGGACCCTACTGCACCGATTACAGTTATCGGGATAAGGATAAATGGCAAGATAATACTGAGGGTCACATTGCTAGCGGTTAGATTAAACGACGCTTGGAAGAAGAACAGTGCTCCTAGAGTACGTATAGCAAGCGATCTAGCTACATTGCAAGCATCTCTGCGATGCTGGCTTAGGGTTTTGTCTTCTGACTTCATTATGATATGACCTCCAAGGGCTGAGGGTTCAAGTCACTGCCGGATGCGAGTGACTATATCTTTGCTATACTAGATATGGACAAAAAAGTCAATACTTGTTATACTTCTACAGATGAGAAAATTCCAAGTGATTACGCTTTTTCCGGATATGTTTACGGGTGTATTTGAGAATTCTATGATGTGGAAGGCGCAGAAAGACGAGATAGTTGAACTGTCGACTATTGATTTGCGTGAATTTGGCTTGGGGCCGCGAAAGCAGGTGGATGATACGCCGTATGGCGGGGGCGATGGGATGCTTTTGATGATTGAGCCGCTGTGGAATGCTGTCATGAGGGCAAAAGAGAATGATCAGACAGCTAAGGTGCTTCTCATGACGCCACGTGGAGCTCGCTGGCGACAGGCAATGGCTCAAGAGTACGCTGACGCAAATCAGGGCTATATCTTCATCTGCGGGCGCTATGAGGGCTATGATGAGCGTATACTTGAGCTGGTTGATGCGGAGATAAGCATCGGGGACTATGTGTTGACGGGCGGGGAGTTGCCGGCGATGACAATTGTTGATTCGACTGTACGACTGCTTCCTGGTGTGCTTGGTGGTGAGTCATCAGCCGAAATTGAGAGCTTTTCTGACGGTGAAACCTTGGAATTTCCGCAGTACACTCGCCCAGAAGAGTTCAAAGAGCTACGAGTGCCAGAGGTTTTGTTGAGCGGTCACCACGCTGAAATCGCCAAGTGGCGGACCGAACAGTCAACAAAAGTTTCTAAATCTTAAGTATGCGACAGACGAAACACTCCAAAAGATTGGAGTGTTTCTGTTGTGGTGGATATCGTAGAGCGAACCTACTTTATCACTTGTGTGTTTGTTTTTGTTCAATTCGCTTATAGTTAGATTACGCTGGTTCTTGGAAAAAAGCAAGGGTTGATGAGAAAAATACAACGATACTTGAGTTGTGCCTATGAAAGGGCTACAATATTCTCATGGTAAAGAACAAAAAACCCGAGCTAAAAAACAAATCAACCAAGAGGCCAGTCAAGGGGTCAGCTAAAAAACCAGCCAAAAGTCCAGCCAAGGCGTTTATGACGACAGATCAGGTGGCTCGATTTGTTTTGGTTTTCTACCTCTTAGTGTTCCTGCTGCTTCAACTGTTTACATTTGAGAGGTTTCCGAACCTACTGGGTGGTATTGGGATTATGGGTACTTGGGGAACTGTCGTAGCGATTTCGCTAGTTACTCTAGAGCTACTAGCTCTGCCGTATCTACTCTCGATGAATAGACTGCCAAAATTTGTCAAAAATCTCAGTGCAACTTCTGTTTTTATCGCTCTTGGAGTGCTGAGCGTACTTGAAGTGCTTGGTTATATGAGTGGTCAGACTGTTATGTTCGGTGCGACTTTTGAGATGCAGAGCGGCTCCTGGTCAATACTCCTAATGGTAGCGCTTTGGATTTTAGCTTTTTGGGGCGTATTCGGACGACGTTGGGGTCTAGTTTCGCAGCAAAGATAGCGCTCGTGGCTTCATAGTGCGAAATTTCAAGTGATAAATTGAGCATAAGCACCAAATCTTATATAATATACTAGTGAAAGGTAAGTCTTTGGTGTTTGTCGATATTGAGACGAACGG
>CAZBLG010000021.1:0-10089 GCA_964492805.1 uncultured Candidatus Saccharibacteria bacterium | reverse complement strand
AAAGTGAGCCATACGTGGTCATTAGTGGCCACCACACCCACGCTACACAAGCTCGCGCAGTACTGAGACGACTGACAGAGACTAGGGCTGAGGTTGCGGCCAGGGTCGCCGCCACGCCAAGACAGCCTCGACAGCTATCTCCCCAGAAGCGAAAATAGGGAAGACTATAGCATGCCGATCATCACCGACCCAGAGTTTGGCGAAATTGTTGTTCGGTCCAGCAGCGCCTCCTCAAGAATCTCCTTAAAAATCGCCCCCGATGGCCGACTACGAGCTTCTGTTCCGCGATATACTTCGCTACTCGCGGTCAAAACACTCCTAAAAACTTCACGAAAAGAAATCAGGCAACTCATCGCCCAGCACCAAGAGCAGCATGGCTACACACACAGTCAGCCAATCGGCAAAAGTCACAGTTTGCTTATTCAAAATACTACTTCACTAACTAGCATTGAGCTAAACGGCACAAAAATAATAGCCAGCCTTGGCCTAGATGAAGATATTGCTGATACTAAAGTTCAATCAGATATTCGCTCTTTGGTTCTCAAAGTTCTACGAAAAGAAGCTAAGAGCTACTTGCCCAGACGACTAAGTTATTTAGCCCAAACCCACGGCTATAGCTACAGTTCCGTCAAAATAACCCACGCAAGCAGTCGTTGGGGGAGTTGCTCTTCGGCCGGCACAATTAGTCTAAATATTGCTCTGATGAAGCTGCCGTTTGAGCTTCTAGACTATATACTCATCCACGAACTTTGCCATACTGTGCACATGAATCACTCTCAAGATTTTTGGCAAGCGGTCCAAAAAGCCTCTCCCAACTACAAGCAGCTGCGCAGTCAGCTAAAGAAACACACTCCAAGCGTCTGACCCACTCAGGCTACTTACTGCCAGATCTTCAGTGCTAATTTGCTACAAAAACTGCCAGCGATACGCTGTTTTTAAGCTGTAATATTTTGTCTAGGACTATATTTTAGGTTATACTGTACTCATACGAAGAAGGGTGGGCTATTCTTAGACGATGAAGTCAAATAAGAAAAATTATCGAAGCGACAAAGCTGCGCGATCAGTTTTAAGCTATGGTGCGCTGATTGCAGCTCTATCTATGGTTGGCTATGGGCTACTGATAATTAATGGCCTGCTGCCAGCACCACACGAGAATTACTTACTGAATATGTCAATAGTTATGACGCTCGCTGGCTGCTGGCTATTGCTGGTTGGTTTTACCTTTTTTAACCGTCAGTCGACCAGCAAGTTCGTCAGAAATGCCGAAATCACTGGGTACTTTCTTTTAGCGACTGCTCAGACTTGGCTGGTTACTGGACTAATGTCACCGTTTGCTACTTTTTGGGTGCTTTTAATTGTTGCAACATTTGTTTTAGTTGGTGAAAAGGGCCTGGTGGCGGCAGTAGCCTACTTATTGATAGTTGCCGTGGTCGATACCCTAGTGCTTGTTCCAGGACAGGTGAGCTGGGCGATTGAAGTTTTTACAACCATGTTAGCAATCACCATGTCTAGCCTAGTTATTATATTTGTCTATAATACTCAACGGGTTTCACTTGATGAACTTGCAGCTAGTCGCATGCGCGAGACTGCAGAACGCGACAGGGTGATTACTTTAATCAACAACATAACCGACGCGGTGATTAGCACCAATCGGCACGGCATTGTCCAAACGTACAACTCAGCAGCCCTAAGTATACTCAATACCAACGAGCGAATTGACGGACGCTTTGTTAGCGACCTAATGAAAATCGAAGATGGCAATGAAAATGAGATTGACGTTTTTAAAGAGCTTACAAAAAATAAATCTATCCGCAAGCGGGATGATATCCTCATGCGCCTGGCTGATGATGACCAATTACGACTAGAGGCGACATTTGCACCGGTTCAGACTAGCGAGGGGGGCGAGAGTACACCAGACAACTACGTACTGATCCTGAGAGACATCACTCGCATGAAGAGTCTCGAGGAGGAGCGCGATGAGTTTATCAGCGTGGTCAGCCACGAATTGCGCACGCCAGTTGCCATTGCTGAGGGGTCGCTTAGCAATGCATCAATCATGGCCGAGCGTGGCTATCATGAAAAAGCCTCCCAGGCGGTATCCGATGCACATAAGCAAGTGGTTTTTCTAGCGCGTATGGTTAACGACCTAAGCACACTATCACGAGCCGAGAGAGGCATTTCTGATGATCCAGAGCTGATTAACACCCTAGAGCTAGCTCACCAGCTACACGGAGAGTACGGCCCCCAGGCTAAGGCTAAAGACCTCCAGTTTAACCTAGATATCATCGGCCAACCAGACAGTGTCAGCACTTCGCGCCTCTACCTTCAAGAACTCTTACAGAACTTCATCATAAATGCCATTAAGTACACGCCTAAAGGCTCAGTTACTCTGCGCGTGCAAAATATCGATGACCACGTTGAGTTCGCGGTTGTTGATACCGGCGTTGGCATCAGCAAGGCAGACCTTGATAAAATATTTAAGCGTTTTTATCGCACTGAGGACTATCGGACTCGTGAAACCAATGGTACTGGGCTTGGGCTTTATGTATCCTCAAAACTAGCCCGCAAGCTTGGCAGTAAGATTGAAGTTGATAGTCGTCTAAATCACGGCTCTACATTCTCATTCAAACTACCGGCTAGTGGCTCCAAAGCTCCTAAGAATTAGGCACTAAACGCCGACGAGTTGGTCGCTTGACGATGCGACCTTTCCAGGTAATCGTACCCATTTTATAGCCAACCACACTAGAGACCAGTAGGCCGAGTTCCTGCCAGGCGACTATTGGCGCGACTATTAGGCCGATCCACCAGCGCGTACTCCAGACAAGCCTACAAAAACTGACGAAAACAACGACTGAAAGCACGCCCAGTATAGCCTGCACCCAAAGTAGCCACTGCACACCCTCAATAAGCGCTACGATGATTATAAACTGCGGTAAAAGCACCGAGCAGAGCAGGCCTATGCCGATCAGAACGCTCAGTGTCGAGTTGTGAAAGCGCGGCAAAAGCAGTCGACGGCCAGTTTCGATCTGCGAAGACCATTTCTTTTCATAATGAATTCCAAGCGTTGGCGTGCTGATCAAAAGAGAGTAGTCGTCGGTTTTGGCCATCTCCTGGGCAATTAGCAGCTCTGGCTGCACTTCGTCTCGCCACAGCCCAAAACCTCCCAGCTCATCGCGCAGTACCCGCCGATCAATCAACCAGGCTGATGATGATGCGCCAGGTTTATCACGACTACTTAAAACTAATTCCCAAAAATACCTTAGCGTGCCCAACCAAGCACTTGGGCGATAAAGATCGTCTCGCTGGGGAATAATAGATATCATCGACTTTTGGTTCTCGAGTAAGTACTCGACCGCCAGGCTGATTGAATCAGGAGATAGCTGCGTATCGACATCCATGAACATGACATAGCGGCCACTGGCATCGTCCAGCAGCGTCTCTAGGGCAAAGTTCTTGCCCAGCCAGTCCTCAGGTAGCTCATCACCCTTTATGAACCTGACTCCACCATGAGCAAATGCCTTGATGAGGTGAGAGGTGTTGTCGTTGGAATTATCATCAAGCACAATAACCTCAAGCTTTGGATACTTGCTAGCTAGTACGCTCTCGAGGCAAGCGGTCATAGCGTTGGTTTCATTCCTGGCAGGCAGGCAAACGCTAACCGTTGGCAGCTTGCCTTCAGCTAGTCGTGGCGCATCTGGTCGAAATCTGTAGCGCAGACGAGCCCGGCCTATTTTGAAGCTAGCAAAAATCAGCGTAGCCGCTGCAATTATATATAGCTGTAAGAAAATCACCACCAACATCTACCAAATATCATAACAGACCAGCTTATCAGGTTGCAATTTTTTACATTTTTCTATATAGTAAACCTTGACAGTCTGTGACAAACAGACTTTTTTAATTGGGAGACAAAAGTGGCACAGAAAAAACCAGGGTCATCACAAACAACGGTCCGTCGTATCAAGGCGAAGGATGAAGCGCCAGCAAAACCAAAACCCAAAAAAGTAGAGCCAGCAAAAAAAGAGTCGGTTAAAAAAACTGCGACTCCAACCCCCTCTACAGACCCAAAGCGAAGTCGATTGAAAGCATTCAGTGGTTACTTTAAGGGCGCCTGGTTCGAACTTAAACAGGTCCGCTGGCCGTCTCGTTCAGCAACCTGGAGTATGACAGCGGCTGTGCTGATTTTTACCGCCTTTTTCGTTGTATTAATCATACTGCTAGATACTGGGTTTGAGTGGTTATTTGAACAGATTTTGAGATAAGGAGTATATAAGTAATATGGCAAAAAATCGTTATGACGGCACAAGACAATGGTATGCGATTCATACCTATAGCGGCTATGAAGAAAAGGTGGCAGAAAACATCCGCCAGCGCATAAACGCAGTTGATATGGCAGACAAGATCTTTGACTGTATCGTTCCAAAAGAAAAGCAAATTCAAATCAAGAACGGCAAGCGAAAAGTCATCGATGCTAAAATCTTCCAGGGCTATGTGTTGGTAGAAATGAAACTGACAGATGAAACCTGGTACATCGTTCGCAACACACCTGGTGTTACAGGCTTTGTCGGCGCTGACACCACCCCAACTCCGGTTTCAGAGCACGAAATTCGCAAAATCAAAAAACGTATGGGCGTTGAAGAGCCCAAGCACCAGATTGACTTTACTGAAGGGGAAGTAGTATCAATCACCGACGGGCCGTTTAAGGGCTTCGACGGTTCAATCTCTGAAATAGATGCCGTTAAGGGCAAGATCAAGGTTATGGTCAGTATGTTTGGCCGCGACACTCCAGTTGAGCTTGATGCACTTCAGGTCAACAAAGTTTAGTAGCGACTCTATTTACCAGATATGCTTCGCTTCAATATTGGTCATTTTTGCCAAATAATGTTGAAGCATGAATACAGTAAGCGCAAAACCAACGATAACTATGATAGCGATCAGCGAAAACAGGTTGCTAATATCCTGCATGATAAACATTGATACTGGTATCATCACCACTCCACAGGCAATTATCTTAGCGACAAACAGTGACATCGGCGTAACCGACCACTTACACAGACGTATTGCCCGCTTGAGCAGATAGGATCCGCTTTTACCAAGCCAGTATGGCAGTGACACTAATACAAATAAAACCGTCAACAGCATCAGCCCAGTTATCGCATAGGCCACCACCTCTAGTAAGACCGACACAGTAGAGTCGCCCGTCTCCTCCTGTACGACCTCTGCCGGCAGAGCTGGGTCTAAGGGAGCCGTCGTAAGCGATAAGTGACCGTTGTTCAAGAGCCACATCAGAGTTATCCCAGCGACAACTGCGTAAGCCAATATCAATAAACTGTAGGCAATAGCACCAAGCATATTGACAATACGCCGTGAGGGCAATAACGCTCGCACATCCATACCTTGCATTGTAGCATGATTTTAGTTATAATACTCGATGTTACGCACGCGAGGGTTAGATATAATTTAGCTAACAAAGCGTCTATATAGTCGGCTGTGAACTAGCCATCCTAGTAGATAATTTGAGAGCGAAAGACCCGCAAAACTAATTTTTGGAGATTTATTAATGGCAAAGAAGATAATTGGCAACCTAAAACTACGCATCCCAGCTGGACGGGCAACCGCCGGTCCTCCTGTAGGCTCAACCCTCGGTCAGTGGGGCCTAAACATGATGGACTTCATCAACCCGTTCAACGACGCCACAAAAGGCCTTATGGGCAAGGACGTAATTGTTCATATACAGGTCTATGACGATAGGTCGTTTACTTGGAATTCACTTGGTCAGCCAGTTGATGATATGATTCGCGAAAAAGCTGGCATCAAAAAGGGGAGCGGCAAGCCACACAACGAAAAAGTTGGCAAGCTAACCAAAAAGCAACTCGAAGAGATCGCCGAAGCAAAGCGCGAACAACTTAACGCTATCGATATCGAAGGCGCGATGAAAGTCGTCGCCGGCTCAGCTCGCTCGATGGGCGTTGAGATTGTAGACTAACCAAACTTCAAAAACACACAAGTAAATACCCCCGTAACTGGGGGTATTAATCACTTTAGGTCTATAAATTATAACCTACTTGTTCGGCGGCTATCCCTGCGCAGGCTCTTCGTAGTTTACAACATCTTTTTTCTTTGAGCGACCATCGCTATTGACCTCATAGACAAACGCACATTCGTGGGGCATTTCGGTCTCACCAATTACATCGTCTGATACATTCTCAATGTACTTCATCAACGCGCGGATTGAATTTCCGTGGGCTACCACCAAGATGTTCTGGCCATGCCGCAATCGAGGCAGGATGATTCTTAGATAAAACGGAATTGTTCGCTCATAAACGTCCTTAAGCGACTCTCCGCCCTCAACCGGCCCGTCCCAACTTCGACGCAGGTCGTCGTAAGCTTCTTTACCGATAATCCCTTCGATATCATGCTTTTTCATGCCAGTATAAATGCCATAGTCACGCTCATTTATCGCCTTAGTTGCCTCAAAGTGAACATCGGTTTGAGCAGACCCTTTCAAAAACGCCTCAAGCGTCTCTTTGGTGCGCACCTGCTCTGAGATATAGGCAAAATCTAGTCGTAGGTCCCTTAGCTTATCGCCAAGTCCCTTAGCCTGCTCCACGCCTGTCTCAGTGATACTTACATCAGTCGTGCCAGTCCACTTGCCAAGTGCGTTCCACTCCGACTGCCCATGACGCAGTACGACTAGCTTTCCTGTGGTGCTTGAAGGTATGACGCGATTAGGCGTATTGCCAAACCAGAAGCTCATGATATTTTCCGAAGTAATTTGATTTATGCGCCAAATAGCTTCTTTTGTATTTGAACCACTATGCGGGGTGATCACTACATTGTTCAGTCTCAGCAAAGCCTGCATTTCAGCAATCTGCGTGTAGGTGGTTGGCGATGTGGCATTTGCCGAAACCGCTCGAACTAACTCTTTAGAGTGAAGCAAATGCTCGCCCTCAATCGTATCAAGCGCAGCCCCAGCCAGCTGGTCCGACAACAACGCTTCAAGCAAAGCCCTCGTCTCAACCAGGTGACCGTGAGCGGCATTTACCAAAACCGAACCCGGCTTCATCTTCGCGAGAGTTGAGGCGTTGATTATGTGATAGGTATCGGTGTTAAGCGTAGCATGGAGTGATACGATGTCGCTTTGTTCTAAAAGCTCGTCGAAAGAAACGTAGTCGAAGTCGGTTGCACCTCGGGCAGAATCGCTAGGGGAGGGGTCATAGGCCAAAACTTTCATCTCAAAACCACGAGCTATCTTGGCCACCCTCTGCCCGATTCGCCCCATGCCAATTATCCCCATGGTCCGCCCGGCCATATCAAACCCAACGTAGTCATCACTTCTAAACTGACCTTGCCGCACCTTGGCCGTAGTTTGTGGCAGGAAACGAGCCAGCGCCATGAGGATCGCAAAAGTATGCTCAGCCACCGTATTTTCACCGTATCTTGGCACATTCACCACGATGATATTGCGCTGGGCTGCATAGTCCATGTCAATATGCGCCGTTTCAGTGGAGCGAGTCGCTATGAGCTTGAGTTTTGGCATTTGATCCATAAGCTCTTTAGTGATTGTGCTGTGAATAAACACCGAAAGCACTTCGGTATCAGGATTGATCGGCGAGTACTGCAAAGTTTCTTTACAGAACTCCCAGTAGTGGTCGGTTGGTTTTAGAAATTCAGTCAGTTGCTTTTCATCAACATCAGATGTTTCATAAAACATGATGACTGACATACTCTAAAACTCGCCCCCAAATGGTCTTGCTAGTGCCAGGCTTTCATCGTACTGAGAGATTCTTAGTAGCTCGTTGTATTTCGCTACCCGATCAGATCGCGACAGAGAGCCAGTCTTTATCTGCCCAGTACCCAAACCTACCGCCAAGTGAGCAATTGTCACGTCTTCTGTTTCACCCGATCGGTGGCTCATCACTGTTCGCCAGCCGGCGCTTTTTGCCAAGCGCACGGCATCGATTGTCTCCGAAAGTGTGCCGATTTGATTTGGCTTGATCAGTATTGAGTTCGCCGATCGCTCATCAATTGCTCGCTTGAGCCTTTCGGTATTTGTTACCAGCAAATCATCTCCTACTAGTTGAGTATTGGCGCCCATTCGGCTGGTTTTCTCCTGCCAGTTAGGCCAGTCTTCCTCGTCTAGCCCATCCTCAATTGACACCAGTGGGTAGTCATCGCTCAACTGCTGGTACAGCTCGATCAACTCTTGAGCCGACAGTCGACGCTGTTCAGTAGCCAGGTGATATGCTCCATCTTCGTAAAACTCGCTGGCTGCCACATCAAGTGCCAGTGCAATATCTCGCCCTGCTGTAAAGCCCGCTCGCTCGATTGCTTGCATGATTAGGTTGATTGGCTCAACATTACCCCCGCGCACCCGTGGCGCATAGCCGCCCTCATCGCCCACTGTGGTTGGGTAGTCCTGCTCAGTTAAAACCTTGGCTAGAGCATGGAAAACACCTGCCCCCATCTGCAAACCTTCAGCAAATGTAGCCGCCCCAACTGGGACGATCATATACTCCTGAAAATCAGTTGCACCGAGCGCATGCTGGCCGCCGTTCATCACATTCATCATCGGCATCGGCAAGGACCACTGCTCACGGGGAGTCCAAGATATTTCACCAATATATTCGTATAATTGCACTCCCTTTGACTGAGCTGCCGCCTTGGCAACCGCCAAGCTAACCGCCAAAAGCGCATTAGCACCTAAGCGTGATTTATCAGCAGTTGCGTCCATATCACGCATCATTTGATCTATCTCTGCCTGCTCAAATGGCGAGCGACCAATCAGCGCGTCTTTAATTTCAGTATTTATATGATGAACCGCACCGAGAACACCTTTTCCGCCAAATGCCTCGCCACCATCGCGCAGTTCTAGTGCTTCGTATGCACCAGTGCTAGCTCCAGACGGTACAGCCGCTCGGCCCATGGCACCATTAGATAAAAATACGTCAGCTTCCACTGTTGGGTTGCCCCGCGAGTCCAAAATCTGCCTCGCTAAAATATCAGAAATAGTTACATCCATACTGCTTATGTTAGCATAACCAGGCCCTAGAAGCGACTGTCATATTTGATCAGGGTAAATGGCTTTAAAAGCAAATTGCCCCCGAACACCGGAGGCAATCTGCCTACTACAGGTTTCGGGGGCTTCCCACAAATCAGCCGAACATACGATCGTAGCGCGCCGACTCTATGCGCTGACGATTGACCTCAGCTTGATGCACTCCGCGAGACACTCCGTCGGCGTAGACCTGACCACAGAAGAGATAGTCGAGATCGACGTCCTCCTCTTGCCATCCGGCGACGACCTTGAGTGTCTTGACGATGTCGTCGTGGATCTCCTCCCACTCGTAAGCAGAAGAGATCTCAATCCTGACCGAATTGACATCGAGGCCGACGGATTTGATACCGTCGATGTCGTAGAAACGCAGTACAGTTGCCCTGGTCTCGGGCGAGTGCTCCTTGTCGCTGAACACGTCGTTGAAGGGGTTAAGTCGATCCCCCCCCAGGATACCACCTGAGACCTTTTCGTTCGAAATTCTTTCCGTGATGTGGTAATCACGGATAGCGAGGTTACCGAAAACCTCAACTCGGATACGCCTGGGCGCCATGGTAAACTCCTATTTGTCGGGGTGCACCCTTTACCAATTAAAGGGCTGTACCATATACTATAGCACACAATTTCTATTAAGTCAATATATTATATTGTTCTGGCTATTTTCTACCAATCCTGATATAGTAAATATACAAATATCAATGTTGGGAGGCACTAATACTGCCGCTTGCACCACAGAAAGGATTTATAAACTATGGCCAAGAAGGCTGATTTGCTTGAAAAAGCAGCTGAGCTAAAGCTCGAAGTAACCGCAAAAAATACCATCGCCGAGATCGAAGCGGCAATTACAGCCGTCGACTCGCAAACCAGCGAAGTAGCGACTGAAAAATCAGAAGATGAGGCTGCAGAAGTTGAGCGTGAAGCAGTTGTCGCCAAAGCTGGCAAAAGAAGCCAAAAATCACTTGATGAGGCAGAGGCGAAGGCTGAAAAAGAAGCCCGCAAAGAGGCTGGTGACACAGCTCCACAAGACGAAGATATTG
>CAZBLG010000020.1:0-11309 GCA_964492805.1 uncultured Candidatus Saccharibacteria bacterium | reverse complement strand
TGTTTATACATATTACCCGACATGCTTTGCGTTAATATAGCAAATCCCGGCTCTCCCGAACCAGCATCTGGTCCTGTGCAGTAAATAAAATTAGCAGAACCGCCGACAGTTGGCTGGCTGTGTGAAGATTTAGTAGCGCTAAATTTAACACCTGGCTCAATGTTCTGATGGCTAGACCCCGGCGCACTGGTCGCACTGTCGAGGCGCAGCACTCCGCCCGCTGGATAGTGACCGTTTTCGGCATGGAACATTTGTATCTGTTTAGCGAAATTAGCCAGGTCGTTCTTCACAGCTGTATCATTCGCGTTATTAGATATGCCATTATAGGCAACGATCGAAATCGCCGCCAGTATACCGATAACCACAATCACAATCAGCAGCTCGACTATCGTGAAACCATAAGCTTTTCTCATGTCTATTAGATTATCAGTCGAGGGGTGTTTAGTCAAAAACTTTTCGTCTGGACACCTTTACACTACGCTAGATATAGCGCAGGTACACCACATCTAGCGTTATTTACTACTGATGTTCGTGGTACAATGAAGTGTATGTTTGATACCGCAAAAGAGCTAATTGAGAGTGCTAAAAAAATCGTCATCGTCCAGGCGGAAAATCCCGATGGAGATAGCCTGGGCTCAAGCCTGGCCCTCGAAGAAATACTCGGTGATATGGGCAAAGAAGTGCAGATGCACTGCCCGATTGAGCTACCGAAGTATCTCCGCTACATCAACGGCTGGGACAGAGTAACCACAGAGCTCGACAAAAACGCCGACTTAATCATCATCGTTGACACAACTGCCGAAGTGTTGCTATCAAAGACTTTTGAAATACCGGGTGCCAGGCACCTTTTTGAAACTCGTCCGGTGCTGGTCATCGACCACCACGTTAGTGAAAGTACACTTAGTTTTGACAATACTCTGCTCAGTCAAACCGCTGTCAGTACCAGCGAGGTTATCTATAATCTATGCGAATCAGCAGGCTGGACTATCAATCAGCAGGCGGCTGAAAATATGCTAATTGCCCTGATGAGTGACAGCCGCGGACTGACTACTCAAACCTCAGGTGCCGAGAGTTTTTTTGTGGCAGGCGAGTTAACCAAGCTTGGTGCGTCTAACGCAACGATTGAAGAGCGGCGCCGAGAGTACATGAAAAAAGCCCCTGAAATCTTGGAGTACAAAGGTGCGCTCATTCAACGAATTGAATATTTTCTAGAGGGCAAACTGGCCTTGATTCACATCCCATTTGAGGAAATTCAAGCCTACAGCGACAAGTACAACCCAAGCGTCCTAGTGCTCGATGAAATGCGGCTGGTTGAAGAGGTCGAGGTAGCAATTGCCATAAAAACCTATCCTGACGGCAAACTGACTGGCAAACTACTAACTAACGCACCGGTTGCGGCTGATATCGCTGGATTTTTTGGTGGCGGTGGGCACAAGTATGCTGCCGGATTTAGAGTGTATGAAACCTATGATGAGGCGCTAAAAGAGATTGTTATGGCAACCGACAAATCCCTAAAGGAGCTTAAAGATGAAGCTTTATAATACTTTGACTCGACAAAATGAAGACTTTAAGCCACTGAGCGATACGGTTAAAGTTTATACCTGTGGACTAACGGTTTACAGCCAGCCACACATCGGCAATTGGGTGGGCTACATCTACTGGGATGTTCTAGTGAGACTACTTCGTCATCAAGGCTTTAGAGTCGAGCGCACGCAGAACATTACAGACGTTGGCCACTTGACTAGTGATGATGACGCGGGTGAAGACAAGATGGAAAAAGGCGCTAAGCGAGAGGGAATTACCGCCTGGGACGTTGCCGAAAAATATAGTCAAATTGCCGAACATGAGGCATACGAAATACTAAAACTAGTTCGCCCCGAACATTTAGTGAAGGCGACCGACTATATTGAGCAGCAGATTGAATTTGCCCAGGCGCTAGAAGCCAAAGGGCATACATATGTCATTGAGCAAGACGGCCTATACTTTGATACCAGCACAATCGAAAACTACGGGGAGTTAGCTAGGCTTGATGTTGATGGACTAGAGGCTGGTGCACGAGTCAAGGTTGAGGGCAAGCGCAATATCACTGACTTTGCGATTTGGAAATTCTCGCCCGAAGGCTCAACACGCGACATGGAATGGCAGAGTCCGTGGGGTAAGGGATTCCCTGGCTGGCACTTAGAGTGCAGTGTGATTGCCCGGGAAACTCTCGGAGATCAAATCGACATCCATACTGGGGGTATCGACCACATCCCAGTGCATCACATCAATGAAATCGCTCAAACTGAAAGCGTGACCGATAAACAGTTTGCTCATACCTGGCTACACAACAACCACATCAAGGCCGATGGCCAGAAGATGTCGAAGTCTCTTGGTAATATCTACACCCTTGATGATATTCTGCATCGCGGATTTTCGCCGATGGACTTCAAGCTGGCAACGCTTGAGCGCCACTACCAAACAGAAGGAAATTTCACCTGGGATATTTTAGCTTCAGCCCACAACCGCCTACACAACTGGCGCGACTATGCAGCCCTGCGCCACCAAATGCACGATACCCTCGATAATGACAACCACAAAGACGAGAAGGACGGGCACATCTCATTTCACGCGGCCCAAGGAGCGCTCATCGAGGCGCTTAAAGACAATCTAGGAACGCCAACCGCACTGAGCATCATCGACAGGGCGTTTGCAACCCTTGATAACACTAGTCTTGATCTAGTTCATCGCTCGTCGTTCGTTCGTTTCCTAGAAGCTCTAGATAGCCTACTTGGTCTTGAGATTCTTGAAAATACACCCGATATATCAGATGATGCTAAAAAGCTACTGATCAGTCGCAATCAGCTCCGTCAGCAAGGCGACTTTGCTGGCTCAGACCAAGCTCGCGATGAGTTAGCGACGATGCGCATCACCGTCAAAGACACACCCAGTGGCACAGTTTGGCAGTATAGCGATTAGGTCTTAGGCTACTTCTTCGCTCTTGTCGGGCTTGGTCTTGCCGACTTGGCGAAGTTTCTGAATCAGCTTGCCAGCCGGCTTGTCGTTTTTAGTGCGATGAGGCTCTGATCGCTCTAGGTGCTCTTCAAGCAACACCTTGAGTGACCCAGCAATCGGCACAGCAATAATACCGCCAATCAAACCAGACACATACGTACCAATAGTCACCGAAACCAACACAGCTAGCGCCGAAAGCTCAACCCGCTTGGCCTGGATGGCTGGCTGGATGACGTTGTTCTCTATCTGCTGATAGGCGATGAAGAATATACCATAAATGATAGCGGCCGTTACGTTATTGAACAGAATCAGCAGCCCAACAGTTATACCCGCTAGGGTTGATCCAAACATCGGGATAAGCGTTAGGATAAATGTCAACAGAATAGTCGGCATGGCCAAATTGGCTGGCACGTCGCTAAATATCAGGCTTAGTGTAAAAGCGAACGAACCGGCAACCAGCGCGCCAATGGCCGATACGGTCAACTGGCCGTTGACATAACCAGTTACCACATTGTACATCTTGGTCGCAACATCTTTGTGGCGGTGCATTTTTTCTTTATCTCTATACAGCCCCCAGATGCGCTTCATCCACGACGGACCCTCAAGTAGCATCAGGAAGGTTATAACCAGCACCAGCACCAAGCCAATCAAAAATGCTGCGAAAGAGCCGATTCCACCGATGATATCACTACCTAGCCGACTAGCTAGCGCGGCTGACTGATCTTTGACACTTTCGACCACTGACTCGACTTGAGGCCTTAGGTCGTTGTTTTCGACAAATTCATTGAGCCCAACCCACTGACTATTTGCTTGGTCAATCAGGCTCGGCAGAGTCTGAGCAAACTTGGCGGTCTGCTGAATAAGCGGTGGCATGACAAACCAAACTATGGCGCCAATGATCAAGACGACTGACGTGAAGGCCAAAGCGGTTCCGCCAAGTCGACTTCTGTTTGGCAGCATCCGTGCTAGCCACGCCACTGGTTTATTTAGTGCCAAGGCCAGGAAAAAAGCTATGCCGATGATCAACAGGGCAGTGCGCGCCGAATATATCATCACTCCAGCCAATCCAAAGCCGATTACTACCAGCCAAAACCTCACAAATGTCATCGTGTCTACATCAATACGTACTTTCATATTCATAACTATAGCCTTATTTGCTCAATTCAGCAAGAAAAATCCACAAACCGCATCGCTAAAATATCAAATCTACTACTTTGTGCGCTTGGTTCTTAGGGTCTTAAGAGACAGTCGCGAGTCATACTCCATCGCACCGTATTGGAAGATCCTGACCGCAAGTAGCAACATCAATACCGCCGATACCGCCAGTATGGCGATGCCGAGTAGCGCCTCATTAAGCGGCAGGTTGCCGTAGGCATTGCGCAGCATCAGTGGAATAGGCGAGGTTAACGGAAACAGGCTTAGAAACTGCACAAACGGCGAGTCGGGATACGATATAAAGGCGGTTACGCCATATAGTGGGCCAAATATCAGCATGATGACTATACCAAACCACTGTGAAGCCTCCTTGGCTGTTGGCATGGCCGCGCCTACTGCCACTAGCAGTCCGGTAAACAGAAGGAAGCTTGATACAAATATGGCTAAGCCTATGCCAATCTTCAGCGGATCTACTGGGAGCCCAGCCAGGTCAATATTCGGAATCTGCAACTGTGGCCCTACTAAGAAGTACATCGCTAGAACCGGAACCAAAACCACTCCAACCTGGATGAGTGCTAAAAATATCAAAGACAGTATCTTGCCGGCGATCAGCGCTCTCGCTTGAACCGTAGTTAGCAGCATTTCAATTGTTCGATTCTCTTTCTCCTCAATCGTACTATTGAGCATCTGCCCACCGAAAAATCCTATCAAGATATAAAACAGCACCAAAAATAGTCCTGGGATAATCATCTCCCGTATACCATCACTTATCTGCCCGTCCTCTCGGAACATTGTCGAATCAACCTGAACCGCACCCTGAAGAACCGCCCTCTGCTCAGGCCTCACCTCCGAGTTGACCGACTGATCAAGCATCAGGTTTGCTACACCGGTGTACTTACTATTCTCAAACATGCCTACATCTTGGCCATAAACCTCAACAGACTGTTCGGCTAAATTGGCAGGGTAGTAAAAATACGCCTCAACTTCACCCGATCTAACCTGCTCAACTCCCTCACTTTTCACATCAACCGACCGAACCTCAAACGCCTCTAAAAGCTCTGGCTTTATAAGGCCTGACTCATCAGTCACAGCGATGCTAAATTTTTCATCTTGCAGGTTTTCTGCTGCTTGCATGGTCGCACTGTTGGAGAAGAAAACAATAGCAAAAACTATGGCTATAATTATCGGAAAGCCGAGTGCCATTAGCCAAAAGGTTGGCTTTTTTAGCATTCGCATCACTTCAAATCGTACTACTGTACCTAGGTTATGCATTTTACTCACCACTTACCTCCAAGGCCTCTCCGCCGTAAATCTTCACAAATATATCGTCCATACTAGCGCCGTTAAATTCCTTTTTTATCTCAGAGATCGTACCATACGCTCGAGCCTTGCCATCTTTAAGCAAAATTACCCTCTCGCAAAGTCGCTCGACTTCCTCCATGTGGTGAGTTACAAAAACAATTGTCGCACCAGCCTTCTTTCGCTCTTCAATTATATTCATCAGCAGTCGTCGGTTAACTGGGTCAAAGCCCTTAGTCGGCTCATCGAGAATTAAAAGCTGCGGGTTGTTCATGATCGTCACTCCAAGCTGAACCTTCTGCTGCTGGCCGCCAGACAGCTTGTCAAGTTTAGACGACGCCTTATCGGCCAAATCAACTCTCTTAAGATAGGAAAGGGCGTACTCTCTTGCGTCACTTCGGCTCATGCCTTTTAGCTCTCCAAAATAAACCATCACGTCAATCACGCTCTCTTTTTTGTAAAGTCCACGCTCCTCAGGTAGATAGCCTAGACTAATATCACTATCAACTGCGTACGCTTTGCCATTTATCAGTAGCTTGCCGTTGGCGGGCTTGTATAGTCCCAAAAGAGCTCGCAGAGTCGTCGTTTTGCCCGAGCCGTTGCTTCCTAAAAATCCAAAAACTTCGCCTTTAAAAACGTCAAAGCTCAAATCCGTTATGACTTCTTTGCTGCCAAACCTCATGGTGAAGTTGTCTATTTGAATTATTGGCTCTTGCCTTGGCATCCGCATCTCCCGTTGATTTACTAACCATACCATTATAACAATTCGTGTTCGTAGTACAATAGAGTGGAAGATGCGTATATTAGTGGTTGAGGATGAGAAAAAAATTGCTGCAGTCATCGCTACTGCCTTGCGCCGAGAGGGGCACGCAGTTGATGTATCTCACGACGGAACCGATGGGTTCGTCATGGCCAACACCGAGCCCTATGACCTTGCCATAATCGACCGGATGCTACCGGGACTCAATGGAATTGATATTGTCAAAAAACTTCGGGCAAATGATAGGCCTGTGCCGATTCTGCTTTTAACTGCGCTTGGAACGGTCGAGGACAAGACGGCTGGGCTTGATAGTGGCGCCGATGACTACTTAGTTAAACCGTTTGCCATAGACGAACTACTTGCGCGCACTCGATCGCTGCTTCGTCGTCCGCCACTTTCACACGGCAGCATACTCACAGTCGGCGAACTGTCGCTCGACCCTAAAACCAAACAAGTTAGTCGCACGGGTTCGGTTATTGAGCTGACTGCTAAAGAATTTGCCCTGCTAGAGTATCTAATGCGCCACCCCGAACAGATACTCAGCAAAGACACCCTAATTGAACACGTCTGGGATTTTGATGCAGATATTTTACCGAACAATGTCGAGGCATATATCAAGCAGTTACGCAAAAAAATCGATAAGCCATTTAAAAAACCCCTGATTCATACGGCTCGAGGGTTCGGATATAAAATATCACCATGAAGCTTTTTACTGACGCCACTATCAAGCTCGCCGGTTGGTATTTAATCATTCTGATGACAGTTAGTTTACTGTTTAGTCTGATAATTTTTCAAGTCACTCGTTCGGAAATCGCCTCGAGGTTAAGTGTTTTTGTCGACCAGCGAATCCTTTTGGGTCTCGAGGTTGAAACCTCTAACTTAGCGGCTCGGGAACAGCTTGATAACGCCACTGCCAACTTGGTAGTTAGTCTGGGCTATCTCAACCTCGCGGTACTGCTTGGTGGCGGGGCAGGGGCCTACCTGCTGGCTCGGCGGACCATGAGGCCGATTGAAGCCGCCCATGAGGCGCAGTCGCGCTTTGTAGCCAATGCCAGTCATCAATTTCGCACCCCACTAGCGATCATGAAAGCCGAGACAGAGCTGACGCTGGCAGATAGTCGAGCGAAAAAGTCAGAACTCAGAAGCACGCTTAGTAGCAACCTTGAAGAAATAAATCACCTCAGCGACCTCTCGGGTATGCTGCTCGAACTTTCACGCAGTGAAAAAGCATTTGGCCAAGCTATTGACCAGGTCAACCTGGTTGAAATTGCCCATGAGGCTGTCGAAAATCGAGGGATGACCGGGCGCACCAGCATCGAAGCCTCGAGCACTCCGAGCTTCTATTCATACGAAGCCGCCGTGCGCGAAATAGTGCACATCTTGCTTGATAACTCTCTCAGGCACAGCCCCTCAAACTCTCCGATATCTATCAAGATTAACGAAGACAGACAGGCGGCCCTCCTGACAATCACCAACACTAGCGCCCGAACCACCGCCAAGCAGCTTTCACATGCTTTTGAAAGATTTTATCGGACTGACCAAACAGAAGGGTACGGACTGGGACTTCCCCTGGCCAAGCAACTAGTCAAAGCACTGGGCGGCTCCATAGAGCTAACGAAGGGCCGAAAAAAACTGGTCACCGCCACTGTTCGTCTACCAAAACAATAAAATAGTTAAATAACTTAGGCATTTTCAGCTAATTTTCAACATGACATGCTCTAATAGTGGTACGGCACTTTAAAAGCCGCAACGAAAGGAGCAAATCATGCAAACAACACTACTCAGCAAGCAAGGTTTCAAAGAACTCCGCAAAGAAATTCGCCAACTAGAGGGTGAGATAAAAGCCTCGACAAATCAGCTCAAGGAGCTCGGACGAGTAAAGTCTCGCGACGACAAGCTCCTGCGCAGCGACCTGGTTTCTGCACTAGAAATTTCTCAGGCCAAACTCATCACCCTTCAAAGCACCCTAGACTCAGCTAAACCACTACCGCGAAGGCGCGATCGTCTGCGCGTGGCGCTAGGCTCAGTAGTCGACCTGGTCGATCAGCACGGCCGACTAGCTCGCTACACCATCGTCAACAGCCTAGAAGCAAATCCTAGCGATGGCAGGATATCAGTGGAGAGCCCGCTAGGCAAACTACTGCTAAATCGCAAGAAGTCTGAATTAATTTCTTGGGATTTTGGCTCATCGCCTAAGCAGCTACGACTAGTTGACGTTCGATAGCGCCACCTAGTCCCAACTTTCTTACCCGTCTCTATCCATTAGAGGCGGGTATTTGCTACAATATTAAACATATGCATTTTTATCAAAAGTCAGCCTCGAAAGTTCTCGAAGATTTAAACACCTCGCCAAAAGGCCTTTCTAGCAGCCAAGCCTCAAAGCTAGCCAAGCTTCACGGTCCAAACACCATCCAAGTCAAAACCACCCCATGGTGGAAGAAGGTTTTGGAGCCGCTGATCGATGTCTTTACGCTGGTTCTCGCGGCCGCGGCGGCAATTAGCTTCTTTCAGGGGGAAAGACTAGACGGCTTTATCATTCTTTCGATTATTGCAGTTAGCGCAACGATATTTTACGCCCAAAGACTCTCCACCGAACGAGTCCTCCGGTCGCTTAACAAAAAGAACGTCGATACCGTAATTACCCTACGCAACAACCAAAAGCGCAACCTGCCAGTTAGTGCTCTTGTGCCAGGTGACATCGTGATGCTAGACGGCGGCGAGAAAGTACCAGCTGATATTCGAATTATTGAGTCTGATAGTCTGCGAGTCGACGAATCAGTACTGACAGGCGAGTCCGAGGCTGTCGACAAAGACAATCTAGCTATCCGTGGCGATAGGCCGATTTATGAACAGTCGAACATGCTATTTTCTGGCTCATTTGTCGTTGGCGGCACCGCCTCCGGCGTAGTAGTCGCTACCGGCAACAATTCACAGTTCGGTAGCATCGCCACGCTGGCCGAACAGTCAGACGCCAAAAGCCCCGTTCAAAAGAAAATAGACAAGCTAATCACTCGGGTCGTCATACTCGTAGGAGCAATGGCGGTGGCTACCCTTGGGTTGTCTTTGCTGCGCGGCATGGAGATCGGCGAGAGTTTAAGATTTGTCATTGCGCTGTCAGTTAGCGCCATTCCGGAAGGACTACCGATTGCCGTGTCGGTCATTTTAGTGCTTGGAGTCAGGCGAATGGCAGCCAAAAAAGCCCTAGTCCAGCAAATGAGAGCCGTTGAAACCCTCGGTGTGGTCACTACTATCGCTACCGATAAAACCGGCACCCTGACTGAAAACAGACTAACCGTACAAGAAACCTGGCACCCGTCAGACCCCTCTGGCCTGGACTTAGCTCTAGTGGGCTCAATTAACTACGGCGGCAACTTAAACGACCCACTTGATAGGGCACTGGTCGAGCATGCTCGCAAGACCAAGGGCTATAGCGACTCCCACCGCCCAGCTCAAGAGCTGCCATTTAGCCATGAATACTCACTGAGCGCCTCCATCTGGCATAGCGGGTCTGATTTCACCGCCTACATCAAAGGCGCACCCGAGGCTGTGATCAACCGGACGAAGCTGAGCAAATCCGACAGCCTAAAAGCCCAGGCCGCACTAGCCGATCTGACTGAAAAAGGCTACCGAGTTATCGCCCTAGCCAGCACTGTCTCAAAAAGCCCAATCAACCAGCTTGATCAGCTACTTAAACAGTCTTTAAAGTTCGAAGGTTTCGTCGCTATCGCCGATGTACTGCGACCCGGGGCCATCAAAGCCATTAAAACCGCCCTGGCTGCCGGAGTCTCTGTTCGGATGATCACCGGCGATCATGCTGAGACTGCCTATCAAATCGGCAAAAACCTCGGCATGGTATCGACTAGAGGCGAGGTACTAGACTGCCGGACGCTCGACAAACTAAGTGATGATAAGCTTGAAGCCGTCATCAAAAAAACTAAGGTGTTCGCCCGTGTCATACCAGAGCAAAAACATCGCATTTTGGCCATGCTCAAAAAGCGCCACATCACCGCCATGACCGGCGATGGAGTTAATGACGTACCAGCCCTAACCAATGCCCACATCGGCATAGCCATGGGCTCAGGCGCCGATATCGCCAAGGATGCTGGCGATATCATCCTGCTTGATGACAATTTCAAAACTATCATCGATGCCATGCGAGAGGGCAGGATCATCATATCCAACGTCCGACGCATGCTTCAGTATCTGCTGGCGACCAATGCCGGCGAAGTCCTGGCCATGCTCGGCGCACTGATAATTGGCACCCGACTGCCGCTTGAACCGGTGCAGATTTTATGGGTCAACCTGGTAACCGACACCTCAATGGTCATCCCCCTGGGTCTTGAACCTGCCGAGAAAGACGTCATGCGTCAAAAGCCCAAAAAACCCAACGCACCGATTCTAAATCGGCTGATAATCACTCGGATCATTCTAACCGCCATCGTCATCGCCATACTTACACTCGCTACCTATCTGCTCTTCAGTGCCAGCCACGGACACGCATACGCCCAAACCCTAGCATTTGCCTCACTAGTAGTAGTACAGTGGGGAAACGCCTTTGCAGCTCGCTCACACACTGAAACCGTCTGGTCGCGACTTTCAGTGCTAAATCGCAGCTTCTACGTCGGCCTCGGCATATCGATTCTCCTGCAACTACTTGTATTCTTCGGTCCGCTAGGAGAGCTGCTCCACATCGCCAAGGTTGATCTGTGGCACCTTGGTATAGTTTCACTAATTTCCTTTATTGCTCCGATTGTCGCCTCTGACATTCACAAAAAAATCACCCGTGCCCGCACCTAGCCCGTCCTAGCGATATATGATATACTCGGCCTTGCGTCAATCTATAGCGTTATTGGGGCGTGGCCAAGTGGTAAGGCACCAGGATGTTTGAGCGTTTCGGCGCGAGTAAATCATCTATAGTCCTGGCATTCCGGGTTCGGCGTAGCGCAGCGAAAAAAGAAAGCACCGCAGGTATTTTCTTTTTGAGCAAGTAGAGGAGCGAAGCGATATCCCTCCCTTAACAATTCAAGGTTTTTCTTCTGGCTCCTATTGGGGCGTGGCCAAGCGGTAAGGCACCAGGTTTTGGTCCTGGCATTCGGGGGTT
>CAZBLG010000019.1:4200-12301 GCA_964492805.1 uncultured Candidatus Saccharibacteria bacterium | reverse complement strand
GCGTATAGCATTTCACCTCCCACCTGAGCATTGGTCGTCCAGCTCAGTGTGCGCCAGACAGTATTGTCCGACGGTCGGTAAATCTCAACTTGACCAGTTGATGGAACACCAACTCCATCAAGCCCAACAGAAAACGAGCTGCGAATATTTTCTCCGGCCTGACCTGCCACATACTGAGACTGGCTACCGACTACATACCCACTACAATCGGTATTTGGACGAAGCGGCCTATGGTTAGTCCAGCCGGGAGTATTATCGCCCGACTCGCTGATACATGTATTGGCCATTACGGCTCCAGCCTCAGCTGCCTCACGAGCCAATTGGTCATAGTATTGACTTCGCAGGCTATAAGACACGACGGCCAGCAGCTGCATGGACATTCCTAAAAGTGTCAGCATAACAATGGAGGTTATGACGACGCTCGGCAGTGTAAAGCCTTTTGGCATGATGTACAAAGCCCGCATGGTACTGTCGAGTATAGGCTCTTTTGTATGCTTTAGCAATATGATACAATAGTCTCAATCAATAAGTGTGTAATTTTGAAAAAGACTTAGAGGGAGAAAATCATGAGCGAAGATACAACAAACACTCACCAGGACCCCAAGGTAACTGTTTATTCGACAAGCTGGTGCGCGTTTTGCCATACGGAAATGGACTGGCTGAAAAAACTCGGTGTAGAGTTCGTCGTCAAAGACATTGAGGCTGAGCCAGCTGCTCGTGATGAGCTGCTTTCTAAAAACGGTGGCAACTTCCAGGGTGTGCCAGTAACTGACATCGCCGGGGAGATGATTCTAGGTTTTGATAGGCCAAAGCTTGAGGACGCACTGCGCAAGAACGGTCTAATTAGCGAATAGCAGACAGGGTGCCGATAAGCACCTGCAGTCAAAGAGGCACCCACCAGGGTGTCTCTTTTTGGTTTAGGGAAGGTTGAGGTAGGATGATCTTAGGCTCAGGTGCGAACTAGGTTAACGACCTCACCGCCAAGCTTTTGCCGGAAATAGTTATCGTGGCTAACATAGAGCACTGCCCCAGAATACTTCTGGAGTGCTACCTCTAGCTCCTCGATACTCGGCAGATCCAAGTGATTTGTTGGCTCATCTAGAATAAGTAACTGTGGGTCATTGGCCAGCATGGCAATCAGCTGAAAGCGAGCTTTTTGCCCACCACTTAGGCGACGAATCGGCACCTTGGCGTCGCCTTCAGTAAACAAATAGTCACTCATCAGTTGCCGTATTTTAGTAGTGGTGATTGCCAGGCCTTTATCTAAATACATTTTTTCAATCGCCTCATCCAAAGCTACATCAAAATAGGTCGGCGAAACCTCTTGCTCATAAATTCCGACTCGCACCTGAGAGTCTAGTGACAGTTCGCCAGCGAACTGAGTGGGGGAGGTGCCTTGAGCTTGACTAATAGAGCTTTTAGAAAGTAGCGCTTTTATGAGAGTGGTTTTTCCCGCACCGTTGCGGCCGCGAAGCTCCAGCGACTCACCCTCACGCAGGTCAATATCCACCCCCTTAAAAAGCGCAGACTCTCCGTAGCCCAGTGCTAAATTCCGAGCTGACACCAGTACGTGTTTGCTCCTGGAATCATCGTCTTTTAGGTTGATCCGGACGTTTTTTGCCTTGAATTTATCGTATTGGTTGGCGACCTTGTAGTTTAAGTTCGCTACCGACTCCTTGTCGATCCAGAACGTTGGCTTTTCTTTAGCCTGAAGCTCAGCTAGCTCGGCTCGTGACTGCTCTTCCAGGCGCTTAAACTTTTGAATCGTGCCAGGGTTGCGCGATTTTTCTTTCAGTCGTTGATAGTCTATGACTTTTTGCTTGAGGTTGACCATTCGCTTCTCGATTAGCTCAAATTCGTTCATTTGCGACCCAGTACTCAGAGCGTTTTGCTTCAAGTACGCATCGTAATTGCCCTTAAACGTGGCATTACCGCCGTCCTTAATTTCAACGATTCGATCTACCTCAGCCAATACATCACGGTCGTGAGTAATCACCAGCACCGCCTCGCGAGCCGACTTGAGCCACTCAACAAACTGAGCTTTAGCAACGTAGTCCATATGGTTGGTCGGCTCATCAATTAGTGCCAGGTGAGCATCAGAGTGCATAATCTTTACCACCTCAACCAGTCGCTTTTGCCCACCAGACAGGGTAGAGAAGGCGCTATGCGCCACGCCGGGTAGCTGAAAGTTATCTAGTTCCCGTTCGATCTGCTCCTCGATCTGGTAAAAGCCTTTGTCGTCAAACCGCTGCAGCGCTGCGGTGTACTGTTCAATTTTTTTCATATCCTCACCCATAGTTGCTGGATAGGTTTCAATGACCTGGCTAAGCTCGGCGTACTCAGGCAGACCCCCAAGTACATACTGGAGCACGGTCACCTCGTTCATGTCATGATGCTCCTGGGCCGTAGCAACCACTGTTGTGCCTCGACGATAAATAATCTCACCGCTAAAATCTTTGTCGCTTCCGGCCAGCATGCCAAAGAGGGTGGATTTGCCCACGCCATTACGACCAATTACGCCAATCTTCTCCCCATCATCAATACTAAACTTCACCTGGCTCATCAAAAGCTTAGGCCCAAAAGACTTTTCAGTGATATGAATATCGGCGATCATCTGGCCTATTATACATCACTCGCTAGATTGCTCGATGGGCTACTGTATGTTATATTACGTTATCCCCATACCGAGACACCTGGAGGTGCATGATGGCTAAAGAGAAGCGACTGTCAGTCAGAGGAAAGGCAAAGCGCAAGAAAGACCCCTTGGGGTTTGCAGTTGTGAGGGTCGGAACATGGACCCTGATGAGTGCAGTGATGCTTATCCCATTCGTCGTCATCCATGCCATCTTATCTGTAAGAGATGTAGCACACTGGATTCAAGATCGTAGGGATAAGCGCCGGAAGGTGGCCAAGCGGGACTAAGTCCTGCTTGGCCACCCCGGCCATTTACTTTTTTGATTAAGTGTGGTATAATACAAGCACATGAGGTTTCCTGAATTTCCATCAGACGATAGCCGACCGCTACCGCCAGGAGTAGAGGTTGCAATTAACGCGATTAGTCTGCGCGAAGACCTGATGCCTATTGGCGAAATGTCGCCAGAAGCCTATTTCTTAGAGATGGCAGATCAGGAGACCTACCCGAAGCTATCCCGAAAGCTTGTTGAGTACGCAAGGGCTCACAGCGTCCTCCTGCCAGACGGAACCCCGGCCCATGAAGGTATCATCCGTCCCGTTTAAATTAACAAATAAGTCGCAACCCCTGGTCTGTTATAATATCCCCAATGGCCAAGAAAACTACCAGTAAAACAAAAGCGATTATTAACCGTCGTGCGCGGTTTGATTATCAATTGGGCGAGGAGGTTGTGGCGGGAATTGTGCTGAGTGGACCAGAAGTGCGAGCCGCTCGCGAGGGGCACGTTCAGCTAAAAGGGGCTTTTGTTAGTCTGAGAAATGGTGAGTTATGGCTAAATAACGCTAGTTTTTCTCTACGTCTCAACCAAAAAGCGAAGGTCAATGCTCGAACAGTCGACACTACCGCCCGAAAGCTCCTAGCCAGCCGTCGACAAATTGAACACTTTATGGCCGCCAAAGACCGCGGCATGACAATTGTTCCGACAAAACTTCTAACCAGCGGCAAGTTCATCAAAGTGGTGATTGCGCTAGGAAAAGGCAAGAAAAATTACGACAAGCGTCAAACCCTCAAGCGCCGCGATCAAGAGCGTGAATCAAGGCGCATGATTAAGCAGATGTGATGCGCTGGTAAAGTTTTTCGAGCTTACGAACCTGGCGACGTTCTGTCAGGCCAGCCGCTAATTTTTTACTTTCAGCGCCAAACTCTTGGCGCTTTTTTGGACTCTTTAGGAGTGAAATTATACCTTCGGCCATGCTTTTTGGCGTGTCCTCAACAAATATACCACTCTCGCCGTCTCGCACTACTTCAGAGACTTTTTGATCGATGATTACGATTGGTTTTTTTGCATGCGCTGCTTCATGCAGGACCCACCCCTGAGTATCCTTAAGGGAAGGGAAGCAAAAGACATCGAGCACCTCATACACTACCCCAAGAGTCTCGCGTGGCAAAGAACCGGTGAAAATGATCCGATCGACGTACTCAGACTGTCGAGCCATCTCTTCGAGAACTTTACGATACTCAAAGTCTCCAACAAAAAGCAGTTTTGACTTTGGCCGCTCCTTAGCAACATATCGATCAAAGGCCTTGATCAACAGTGCAATATTCTTCTCTTCGCCAAGCCTACCGACAAAGCCGAAAACCTCATCGGATTTGCGCAAACCCCACCGACTACGAAACTCATCTAACTCGGCTCGGCTAGGGCGGGGCAGGGCATTAACCCCATTGGGCATTAGGTCAATCTCATACGAATAATCCTCACTCTGCCAGCCCATTAGCTGTTCTTGACTCTTGCGCGACAGGGCAATCACCGCATCGGCCTTGCTATAAAGCATAGTGATGACCCTTTCAATGATGTCGCGATTCCATTTAGTAACACCCCTGCGCGGCCGATACAGCTTAATTATTTCTTTAAGGTCTTTGCCGTTGAGCTTGACCGACAACGGAAAAATTATACCAGCTAGGGCTAAGGCGCCCGGTAGCACTGCTGGGTAGTGCTCAACAAACTCATACATATCGGTAGAGTGCTGGACCACGCTGGGTATTTTGTACTTGTTGGCGGCCCGCATGCCCATTAGTCCAATTTGTGAGGGCGTAAAAATATGAATCACATCGAGGTTCATTTTCTTGATTTTGTTCAGCTCCCAGGGTGGAAAGAAAATCGACGTATCGTAATCGTCAAAAAACGCACCCTTCAGACTAGGAAAGCGAACAACATGACCATTGTCTCCAGCTTCGTCATCACGACTTGGCGTCATGGTCTTGGCTGGGCAAAACACAAAAACCTCATGCCCCAGCGCCTCGAGCTCACGCTTAAGCGACTCGACCACAAACACGATGCCATTGATTGACGGCCGATAGGTGTCGGTAAATAGTCCTATACGCATGTATTAGGCTCATTATACCATGTGGGCCGTGCTATAATGAGCTTAATTATGGCCGCTCTACAGAAGTCGCTAAGCATAGCGTTACTAATCGATGACTTTTATCCAGCCTCAGGTGGTATTAGCCGCTCTGTTCAAACTCAGATAAATGAGCTGGTAGGTCTCGGCCACCAAGTGACACTAATAGCTCCGAAGCACCACCTTGAGGCGCCCAAAGACTGCAAAACCCTCACCGTTGGGTCATTTTACATACCTGGAGCGCCGCCCTATACCTGCATCATACGGCATGATAAAAGGTTTGCCCGGAAACTATCAGCTGATCATGCCTTTGACGTAGTTCACAGCCAGACTGAGCGAGGAGCACTCATTTTGGCGGCCAAGATTGCGAAGCTTCAGCAGATTCCACACATTCACACTTTTCATACCAATCTTGCTGGCACGCATGAGACAAATCCGCTAGCTTCGTTTTGGGGGTCTATGGCGTATCTACTGCTAGTGAATACGTCAATTGCCCTGGCTAGTCCAAAGCGCATCGACAGCGATGTAATCATCCCGCCAACTCATGCCGATGCACGGTCTTTCACGGCCCGGTTTGACTGGCACTCTTTAGCGACTATAGCCTCCAGGGTCGATGGCTACACAGCACCAGCAAAGTTTATGGTCAAGCGAATAAACCAGTGTTCGGTAGATCTCGCTAAGCGCGGCGAGGTCATACCGACAGGTGTCAATCGCACGCTTAGTGATGCTATAAAGAAGCAGGAAAAAGTTTCGAAAAAGCCTGAGACTGTCAAGTTCTTAAGCCTTTCGAGGCTGTCTAAGGAGAAGCGAGTTGACGTGATAGTTGAAGCGTTCATAAAGGCTGGTATAGACAATAGTCAGCTAGATATTGTCGGAACCGGTGATCAATTGGGTCAATTGAAGAGACTGGCCAAGGGCCATTCAAATATCATCTTTCACGAACAGGTCAAGGATATAAATCGAGTGGCTAAATTCTATACAAATGCAAATGTTTTTGTGCTGGCATCACACAAATTTGACACTCAAGCCATAACCATAGCTGAGGCAGTCACTGCCGGCTTGCCAGTCGTCTACTGCGACAGCCGCCTGGACATCGGTGTATCTAGGGCCAATAGCATCCTGACCAAGGGTCCAGATGTAGCCAGTATATCCCAAGCGATGAAAAAGGTGGCCGACAAGCAAACACGCCAGCGCCTGGCGAAAGCCTCTCGAGCCATCGCTCCCAGCCTGACGCCCGAGCAAATGGCTGATCAGTACACTGGCTTATACAAAAAACTCATTAAAAAACCATAGGATTCAACCAATGGTCTATACTGGATAACATGAAGATATTTTCTTGGAACGTCAATGGCATTCGCGCTGTTATAAAGAAGGGTGAGTTTGCCAAATTTATCGAAACTTACGACCCGGATATCATCTGTCTTCAGGAGACCAAAGCAAAGCAGGGCCAGGCGGAAATCGATCTGCCACAGTACGAAGAGTTTTGGAACAGCGCCGACAAGGCTGGCTATAGTGGCACGGCAATATTTAGCAAAATAAAACCGCTTTCGGTGGTTTATGGATTTGCTGAAAATATCGCCGAGAAGTACGGCTTGGCCAACGATAGCTACGGCGACCCGACGAAAGAGGGCAGAGTGATAAGCGCGGAGTTTGATGATTTTTGGGTAGTGACGGTCTATACGCCAAATAGTAAAGGTGATTTATCGCGCCTCGGCCTCAGACACAAACAGTGGGACCCGGCATTTTTAGAGCATGTATCGGAACTTGAAAAGACAAAGCCGGTGCTGTTTTCTGGAGACTTAAACGTCGCTCACCGGGAAATAGACCTGGCGCGACCAAAAGAAAACATTGGCAAGCATGGCTTTACCGACGAGGAGCGAGAGGGATTTGAGGCGATGCTTAGCGCAGGATTTATCGATACGTTTCGGGCAGCCTACCCAGATCGAACCGAAGCCTATACCTGGTGGACTCACTGGGCGAATGCCAGAGCTCGCAATGTTGGCTGGCGGATTGACTACTGGCTAGCGAGCAAGAAGCTGGCAAGCCACGTCAAAAACCCGCAAATTCACCCGGAGCAGATGGGCTCCGATCACTGCCCAGTTAGTATTGAGATTGGCCCATGAGGCTGGTTAGTCAGAGGCGAAGTATATGGATATTTGTGTTAATTATTTTAGTGCTAGGGCTAGTGACTGTCGGAAGCTGGTTTGGCTGGCAAAGGTTATCAGCGCCAAACCACCCGATGCCGACTGTGCAGCTCGAAGAAGAGTTCGAGTCTCAGCCAGAGCCGGTGATGATTCAACTACCTGGAGCGCGACCAATTGTAGCAGTGGAAGGCGACTACCGTGAAGATTCGCACATTTGGCGACTGATCAGCAAATCAAACCCCCTAAGCGACCTGGACTATCGGCCCGACATCATCAAACCTGACGTAGCCACTCGCCAAGACAAATCACTAGACGAGCAGTCGGTCCGCCGTGACATCGCACCGTTTGTTGAGCAACTATTCACCGCTGCTGAAGCAGCCGGGCACCAATTGCAGATCGGTAGCGGATTTCGCAGCTCAAGTCTACAAAATACTTACTATACGAACTACTCGAGAGTCTACGGACAGGCGGCTGCCGACACCTTCAGCGCCAAGCCTGGCTACAGCGAACACCAGACCGGACTAGTCGTCGACCTGACCACTACCGATCACCACTGCTACCTTGAAGCCTGCTTTGGCGAAACAGAAGCTGGAAAATGGCTCAAAGAAAACTCCTACAAGTACGGCTTTATTTTGCGCTACCCACTGGAAAAAGAGGGAATTACCGACTTTAACTATGAGCCGTGGCACTTTCGCTACGTTGGCGTCGCGCTAGCAAGTGCACTATACGAGTCGGGGCTGTCACTAGACGAAGCGGCACCGTACTTAGTCGACTAGACTGTCGAAATCTTCGAGCTCTGACTGTCAAGCGACTGCAACCAGAGGGGCGTCCGACGCAACTCTAGCGTGAAAGGGAGGAGGAGCTAGGACGGTTTCGATAGCCTACTCCAGTGCTTAGGTGATTCCAGGCTATTGAACCATTACGTA
>CAZBLG010000019.1:0-4100 GCA_964492805.1 uncultured Candidatus Saccharibacteria bacterium | reverse complement strand
CCGTGCTACCTCAGGTAGCACTAACCCCACCCCCAGCTCTAGAGGAAACACCCTATCCTCGAGCTCGAGGTGGGGTGTTTCCTTTTAGCGGGTCATTAGGGACTTATGATCACCTCCACCGAACCACCCAGCCACTCCCGCAACTTCTGGCTGCGCTCTTCGACGCTTGCGCCAAATAACTCTGTTTCAGCCTGCGCTTCACTCAGTGGTTTAAGCTGCAAATTACTTCTAGTATGTAGTCTCGAAGCTGCTCGATCAGCCGCCGACCACTCATAGCTCATGAACGTTGCATCAAACGAAATATCCGAAATCGTAATTTCATCCTCAGACTTCACTACCTTAAACTTAGCCACCCCACCAGTCAGCTGATCCACATTGAGCTGGCTAGAAAGCATATTGCCAATCGAATACCAAACTAAAGTCCGTCCACCATCTGGCCGCTCCAGCCACTCCACCGGCTGCAACACATGCGGGCCAGTACCAATAATCACATCGGCGCCCAAGTCCGCCAGTCTCTGCCCTACCTGGCGCTGATCATCATTTACTACATGTAAATCTTCAGTGCCCCAGTGTGTCGAAACGATCACCACATCAGCCTGTCCCCGAGCTTCGTTCATCAGTCGACTAACTAGTTCCGTGTCGTGATATATATTAACACTGTAGCCATGTGGCAGTGGGGAGTTGCTAAAATCTGCAAATGCCAAAAAAGCGACTGTTATGCCGTTTTTCTCAAAATACCGCACAGTATTTTGCTCCTGCTGAGTGCGATTAGCCCCAGCTCGTGCCAATACATCTAAATCATCCCAGACATCAAGCGTCGCATCGATGGCCGGCTGACCCTTGTCGGCGATATGGTTGTTGGCCAGGTTGACTAGGTTGCACCCAGCCTTATTGAGATCTCTGGCAAACTCAATCGGCGCATTGAACGAGGGGTAGCCGCTTATTCCAAAGGTTGGTCCGGCCGTCGGAGTCTCAACGTTGCAAAATACCACATCGCTGTCAGTGTACAGATGTCTAATCGATGAAAAATAACCAGAAAAGTCGTAAGTTTCAGCAGTCCGGGCTTGATTTACCACTGAATCGTGCGCCAGCATATCACCCATGGCCGCAAAAGTCAGCGACGACGGCTCTGTTGCTACTGGGGTGATCAGTGGATCGGTTAATCTGTCTTGATCGGAACTTGGCATAGGTTTTAAATAAAGATAAACTAAGAGTCCAAGAATCACCAGCAAACTGCCCGTTGCCAAAATCAACCAAAGCGGTCGACTTTTGCGCAGCTTCAATGGCTTACTCATATTTCACATTATAAAGCATAGAGCAAAAACTCACCCCACCCTGGGTAAACATATACTGGGCCACCTTCTAACTACGAGTGCTATACTATCACTATGAAGAAGTTCGGGTATCTGGCAGAAACGAAAAAACATAATCTATGAGTTATTAAACGATGGAGATGCATTCGTACTGGCTTAAGCAACTACCCGACAGCCCACTGTTTCCCGACATCGAGTGGAACAAGCCCGAGAGGCGCAACCAAGCCGGCAAACTTGGAATCATCGGTGGAAATAAGCTTAGTTTTGTAGCGGCCGCTGACAGCTATCAAATTGCCGTTGATGCAGGAGTGGGGGAGGTGCGAGTACTGTTGCCCGATGCACTTAAAAAAAGCGTACCTCCGGGTATGACCGATGTCATGTTCGCCCCTACCAACAACTCGGGCAGCCTAGCCGCTGAAGCCGCCAGTGAAGTAGTATCAATTGCCGAGTGGGCCGACGTATTACTTTTTTCAGGCGATGCTGGCAAGAACAGCCAGACGGCTATACTGTATGAGACTCAAGTGCGCGACTTCGCTAAGCCAATGGTTATCACTAGGGACGCGATTGATCTACTGCAAAACAGCTTTCCAGCCCTTCTGGACAATCCAAATACCGTGCTGGTAGCCTCCTTAGCCCAGGTGCAACGAATTTTTAGAGCCGTTTACTATCCAAAAATGATTGCCTTTAGCATGCAGTTAGCCCAACTGGTTGAGGTGCTTCACAAGTTCACCATAACCTATCCGGTGTCAGTCATGACTCTTCACGCCGATCAGCTGATTATCGCTCGGGGCGGGGAAGTAATCACCCAGCCCTGGAGCGATCCAATGCGCATCTGGCGTGGCCACACCGCCGCTCGAGCCGCTAGTTACCTGGTTTGGACACCACAAGCCCCGCTCAAAGCTCTCGCCTCGAGCGCTGCTTGACATCTATCTACTACTGTGCTATAATACCTATAACCTCAAAACGAGGCATTAGGCCCCGTTGACCCCTTTTTATCATCCCAAATAAGACCCTGTCTAGTGATATACTAAGGCTATGTTGTTAATGCTTGCGCTTTTGGCGATTGTTTTGCCGCTGAGCCTGATCATGATTTTTCGTCTACCGGCTCGAACTGGGATGATTATCAGTGCGCTGGTCATCATGGTGGTAGCACTGGCGGCCTGGCAGATGACGACGCTGGCCCTCAGCGCCTCAGTAGTCCAGGGAATTCACCGTGCTCTGACGATTGGTCTGATACTGTTTGGTGCACTGGCACTAGTTAGCACCATGCAAGCCACTGGGGCGATGGACCGGATAAAACTTGGCCTGCACTCTGTCTCCCCAGACATGCGAGTCCAAACAGTCATCGTGGCGTTTTCATTTATCGCCATGCTTGAAGGCATCTCCGGTTTTGGCACTCCAGCGGTCATCGCCGCACCACTGCTAATGGTGCTCGGCTTTAGGCCGATTGCCGCGGCAGCTCTGGCGCTACTAGGTGACACGATGGCCTGTACGTTTGGCGCGGTTGCAACACCTCTAATCGTCGGCTTAGAGAACGTGCCAGTATACTCTAACGACCTGGTGGCGCTAGTCGGAGCCCAGGTAACGCTATTTGATTTGATAATCGGACCGCTGCTTTCACTGGGCCTAGTGGCTACATTGATATTTAGCTTTGGCAATCAAACAAAACGCCAAAAAGTAAAATCACTACTTGAAATCGCGCCCTGGGCACTGTTTATCGGACTGGTCTACGCCGCATCTGCAGTCATCTTGGTGCGGGTTATTGGACCGGAGTTTACCTCCATCCTAGCTGGATCAATTAGTCTAATTGTCGGTGTTATAACCGCCAAACAGGGCTGGGTGATACCTAAAGATATCTGGCGGCACAATGCCAATCCAGACAAAGCCGAAGAGGCCATACCAGAGGGCTCTGCTCACATACCGCTGTGGCGAGCCTGGCTGCCGTATGTGGTTGTTATCTCTATGTTGCTTGCGAGCAGATTAATTGAACCACTAAGGTCGTGGCTTCACACCACGCTTGATTTGAGCTGGCGGGGAATATTTGGCATAGAGTCGATATCCTCAACCTGGAATATTCTTTATTCACCCGGTCTGATACTGGTTGTTGGGGCAGTAGCGGCGGTTATTGCAGTCAAAAAACCAGCTGGAACGCTAAGTGCACCGATGATTAAGGCTCTAAAATCAACTGGCTTGGCACTATCAGCGCTAATTCCAACGTTGATCATGGTGCAGGTTTTTGCAAATTCCGGCATCAATACTTCAGGGCTAGTTGCCATGCCACTATATATCGCCGAGGCACTAGCCAGTAGCTTCAACCAACTTTGGCTGGTTGTTTCACCCCTACTTGGAGCACTGGGTGCACTGATCGCTGGTAGTGCTACGGTTTCAACCCTGACCATGGCGCCGGTCCAGTATAGTATTGCGGTGGATACCGGGCTGCCTTTTGTGACAGTTTTAGCGATGCAGATGATCGGTGCCTCAGCAGGAAACGTCCTGGCGATTCACAACGTAGTTTCTGCTAGCGTCGTCGTCGGGCTGATTCACCGCGAAAACATGATCATGCGCCGACTGTTTGTGCCGACCCTTATCTACCTTGGTTTGACGGTGTTGATTGGACTTGGGGTTTATATATACTTGAGCTAGGGCAGGGTGCATTCATTATGCTATAATACAACCTGTTCAGTTAGGTTTGCCGCGGTGGTGGCTGCGTGAAACGTAAATAGGGGTAGATGCGCGATGCGTGGACCTAGTAAACGTACAGCTCTTTGAAAATATACTTTTTATGTC
>CAZBLG010000018.1:0-12715 GCA_964492805.1 uncultured Candidatus Saccharibacteria bacterium | reverse complement strand
TCACGCCGTAGTGTTTAGCTAGTAGCTTTGTAGCCGCATTATTTGCCTTACCATCCACCGCAACGGCTTTAGTAAATACAGTCAAACCACCATCCTCATTAGCAACCACCTGTTCGCGGTGCTTAGAGTTGGGCTTAACGGTCACATCTATTTTCATTTGTACAGGAGTAAATTCTTCTTATAATGCATTATAGCACACATGTTAATATTTGTCAAGCATAAGGGTATTTACATGAGAGCTGCATTATCTATACAGAATCTTTTCAATAGCAAAATAGAGTAGTACAATAGACGCAAGAAGTATCCAGACCCCTTCTCGGAAATCTTTTTTCAAGAAAATACGTCCGAAATGACGACTATACTCCTCTGTGTCAGTTAGGTCACCGCCTCGGACATTATTATCTCCATATGTCTTCATGTATTTTCGAGTGACTCTAGCTTCAAAAAGTGCTGCGCGTTCGTAATCGCATATTCCCAAATCTTTCGTAAAATGAATTTCTATGGGTTCAAAGTTTCTGGTCCATTTTGCGCCGGCAAAACCATTCCGATGCTGTTTAAACCGTTTTTCGGGAGTTTGCGAGGTAATACCGACGTACCACTTGTCTTGTTCTAGTTTTAGTACGTACAGCCACCAGTGTTTCATTGAGTTTTATTCTTATCCTTAATTTCAGCAAACTTTGCTTGCATTGTTGGGTTGTCGCGAGTAAGCTTTTTGATGGTTAAGTCTTGTGCCTTATCATTTGCCAGTCGTAGATTATTCTCACTGGACAGCAGAGCAGCTTTGGTTTTTTCAAGTTGCTTTATTGTTTTATCAATGCCTTCAATTGCTTCACCAAATTTACGGCCAGCAAGTTCATAATTACGCCCAAAAGCTTGCTGAAAATCTACCATGCTTTGTTCAAAATTAGTTATATCGATATTTTGATTCTGAAGTGCAATAAGCTCTCGCTTTGCTTCAAGCGACTTAAGGTTCGCACCTTTGAGTAATGATATTAAGGGTAGGAAGAATTGCGGGCGGATGACGTACATTTTTTCGTATTTGTATGACAGATCTACAATGCCCCGATTATAGAGCTCATTGTCTGCCTCCAGGAGTGTTACTAGTACCGCATACTCACAGCCCTTCTTTTGCCTATCAGAATCGAGCTTCTTTAGGTGACTTTCGACCGTGCGCTTATTTTCGGAAGTATCTTGCTCGTCTTTCATTTCAAACATGATCGAGATGATCTCCGTACCATCCGGTGTGTCATAATCACGGTAAATATAGTCGCCCATGGTGCCCTCAATAGCTGTGCTGTCTTTCTCGAAATATGCATATGGAAATTGACCAGAGCGCACAGAGTTGAATTCGTTCTGGCAGTGTTGCTCCAGATTCTCGCCTACAAGCTTAACTGACAGTTTCGCCTTCATGTCTTTGAGGCGTTCAATAGTGTCTTCGCGGTCTTTTATCTGAGTCTCATACTTGTCTTTCAGGGTCGACTCAACTCGTTGTTTTTCTGCTTTCTCGGCAGTTAACTTAATTGTGAGTTCATCGCGCTCTTTTTCGACTTTATTTACGGCTTCGGTTACTGCTAATCGCTGCTCTGTATTGGCAGCGTCTAGCCGAGCCTCGAGTTTGGCGATTTCTGCCTCCTGCTCTGCCTGCAGCCTTGCGACCAGGGCGTCTTTGTCGGCTTTTAGCTCGGCGATCTCAGTTTCCCGTTTGGTTAGATCTGCCTGGAAAATACTTTTTGATTCAGCTTGTGCCAGCTTAATAGCACTCTGTTTGTCGCGCTCCAAAAGCTCTATGCGCTCGTGCAGCTCCTTTTCAAAAACGCTGTCGCGGACCTGCTTAAGAATATCGGCGTAACCAGCCTCATCAACCTTAAAAAATTCTTTACACTTTGGGCAAGTGATTGTAGCCATTACTGGCATCCTTTCGTTTATTATCTTTCATGTTCGCTGTCACGAACATTGCATAGTACCCCACCATAACAAAATTGCAAACACAATAACTACATTGTATAAAAGCTTAAGCCTTTTTGCTACTTTAGTTTGTCTCCGTGACTTTTGCCTGCTTCATAAATTCTACGATGTCTGGGTCTACAATAATATCATCACGCCTAACTTCAGAGTCTAGATACAGGCCATCTAGAGACACGCATCTGCTCAGCGCCACGTATGTTTGGCCGTGTGCAAATGCTCCTTCACTTAGATCAATCGCTACTGATTGGTAGGTTTGACCTTGCGATTTGTGAATTGTGATTGCCCATGCCAGCCTAAGGGGATATTGCTTGAAAGAACTCACGATCTTCTTCTTTAGCTTACGCTCCTCGTGATCATACTCGTACTGAATCTTATCCCAGTTAGCTGGTAAAATTGTATGCTCCACTCCGTTGACGGCAACTCGGATCACATCTGTAGAAAGCTTAGTTATAACCCCTAAGGTGCCGTTAACCCAACGTCTAGGCTTTTCCGTGTCATTTTTCAGTATCATAACCTGGGCACCAATCTTAAGACGTAGAGTTCTCTCGGTTGGAAAAGAGCTTGCCTTCAGGTCTCCCCATACTGATGCTTCGTATTCTTTAATTTCACCCGGTAATTTGGCAAGTTCCTTGTGGTTAATAGCTGAGACTGTACTGTTGGTGCCTGCTAAGGTAATAAAGCCAGCTTCTGGTTTTATAGCTCTTGATCGCTCATTCAAAAGCTTTAAATGAGTCTCTTTGACTATGCCCTCGCGAATAGAATTCAGAACCTCTTTAAATTCCGGATCTTTCTGGCGGAAAATTCTGCTTAACTCGTAAATCTGAAGATCAATACTCTTGATTGATGGAGCATTGAAGAAGTAATGCCCACCATAGTTATGGTCAAAGTAGCGCTGTAGCTCACCATCTGTCACAACGGGAGGTAGCTGATATAAGTCACCAAACATTACCATCTGAACACCACCGAAGGGCAGATCATTACTCCTTGCAAGTTGTAGCTTACGACTTACTCCTTCCATAAGATCAACTCTGACCATTGACACTTCATCGATTACAACTGTGTCGATATTTCTTAAAATTTCTTTAGTTTTGTAATCGATACGCAACTCTTTAAGATCAATATCAAAAGGCATCTTAAAGAACGAGTGGATTGTCTGTCCGCCGACATTAAGAGCTGCAACCCCCGTGGGTGCAACCACGACGACGCGTTTACCTGTATTAGCCTCAAAGTACCTTAATAGTACTGATTTACCAGTACCTGCCTTGCCTGTTATGTAAAATGTCTCATTTGTGGTTTCAAGTAGATTAAAAATATACTGTTGCTCTTCGCTCAGCTTAATATCTTCTATATCTGTTTGTTTAACGTTTAGTTTTGTAGAGATTTGTGTGTTTGTTGGACGTGGTTTATTTACATAGCTTTGGGTATTTTTACGTCCTCGATCCTTGCCCCATTCATCATAAACATATACCCCAGCCCAGAGCGCTCCTATAATTATTAGCCATTCCATATACTATATGCTACTTCATTTTTCGTCTTTATCGTTAATAAACTTCCTATGATCCCATCCTACGATATCAATTGAGGGGTGTAGGTGCTCCACTATTTCTTTACCGATCTTCTCTGCTGCATCGCTTGGAAGTTTTTTCACAAACAAATCAAGTGTTCGCTCTATAAATACATCGAGTGACCAGGTTGAGCCAAAGAAGTTTGTATTCTTGTCGACCAAAAGTTGATAAGTGCTGATTATCTCTGCAAATTCATTTAAGCATTTTGCTATCTCTTGAATTTCAATTTTAGACTTTGCGCTTCTAACGGTCATATAACCATTAGAAAAAGGAAAGTCTATAGTCTCCTTGCGAAGATCATATTTTTCTGGTCGATTATCCTTATGAAACTCTAAAGCCTCATAATCCTTTATTATTTTGTTGTGATAGCTTTTACTCTGAAACTTCTCGGCCTTATCGATAAGGTTATTAACTACACTATCTATGACATCTCTGTTATCCTCCAGGAAGGCAACGCTATCGGTAGGATTTTCTGTCATAGCTTTTCCGTATAAACATTTAGGCACCGTAACACTATCCGGCTTAATGTAGTACTCCATGAAATCATCTGTAGACAGATGGACAATTTCATCGATAAATCTACCGCCCGTCCCAGCTTCTCTTCCTCCTCTATTTTTATTCTTTTTGCCCCCCAAAAGTATACGAACATCAATCATCCAACCCTTTTGGTATGTGTCGAATATATTTGCAAAGAACCCGGCATTATCAGGATCAAAGTCACCGTATGCTATGCCGCCCTCCGGCAGCTCTCGCTTATTACGCCGCTCTTTACTTAGCTCGACAAAAAGCTCAACAAGAATGCTTCTTACGATCGTACCTCGAAGTACTCTTGAGTAGTCATCTTTCAGATAGTTTTTAGACCTATCTGTGTCGAAGTATTCTTTGTTGATTTCACCTATATTCACTTTGTGATCCTACGCAGTTACTGTTGTTTTATTTGTATCAAAATGTCGCTTATCTACTTTAGCTATTCGTTTCATCAAAAACTTCGCAGATTGCCAAATTTCATCTGGACTTCGTGAACTGCTATGCGAGTTGACATTTACGACTAAGAGTAGCTTGCCTATTTCTGTTCTCTCTGTTTCGGTAACCTTAGGCCAATCCTTATCATAAAGCACTTGTCCTATCTCGATCTTATTATTGCTAGTTGGACTAGTCTTTTGTGACTTGAATCCCAAGAAACCCTCTAGTACCTGCCTCATAATATTTGGCATATGATATATGTCGCAATCATCCAAGCTTGTAATGTCCGGTCGTTGTGAGAATTCATAAACCTCTGCGAAATTATGATGGTACGGCGGCACATTAGATTTTGTTCTTTGTACCAGACTATTGCCTGTAGCGTCTTTCTTGATTTCATAAAAGCCGTACGGAGTAGCGGGTTGACTGGGGGTTGCAGCCTTGTCAATAAAGCCGTAGCACATGTTAGAAAAATCTTCCCAGCTATGAGTCAAGACAAAGACTTGTGACGGCACACCTTTGTCTAGCACCTGTTTCATAAGCTCTAAAATATACATCTTGTTAATGTCATCCATACTAGAGACAGGATCATCTATGATGATAAGTTCTATCTCATCTTTAAAATCTTGTTGCTCATTGTCTCTAAATAACTCGTAATAAAAGAATAGTAATGCTAGCAAGTTACGTTCGCCCTCGCTAATGTCAGACAAAACTAGTTTTACATTAGAATGAGTATGCTGGATAACATAATTCTTATCGTCTTCGCTAACCACTAGTTTTAGGTTGATATTCAAGCTAGCTAGAATATCACTGATGTAATCAGCGAAGTCAGCAGTAACACTTTTTGCTTGCTTGAGGCTCTGAATTTTACCCCGTATCCCTTTGTTGGTATTTGTCGCTACGTCTAGGGCTTGGCTTTCGGTTTCAATATCTTTGACCTTAGCCTGGATGGCTTTATCGTTCACTATTTCAAGTCCAATAGCGCCCTTGACTAATGTATCCTTATTATTATTCTGAACCTCAAGGCTTTTCAGCTGATTATCTCTAACTCCCAATAATACATCTATGGCACCATTGAACTTCGACAAGTCATCACCAAAATCTAAAAAAGTTTGTACACTGTCGATGTTCTTGATTTTTTCTTTGATAACATTACGCGCTTTTGCAATACCAATACCGGACTCTTTGACGGCATCATAGCTAGTAGTGATCGTTTCGTCTGCTTCGAGAGAAGACTCAACATTATTTTGCCTATCAAGACAGCTCTGGACAGTATTCTGAAGCTCCGCCATTTTATAGTCGAGTGCCTGTAACGTTTTTATAGCTTTTTGCTTCTTATTTTCGTTGTATTCTTTGACTCGCTCTTTGATGTCATGCAAATTAACACCATTGCCACAGAACTGACAATTATCTCCGTCTTCGTGTATATCGACACCCTTATTAATCCATTCAACTATTTCGCTTGACGGTATATCCACATCACCAAGATCAGTAGTAAATATATTTGCCGCCTCTGCAATCTCTTCAGCCGATATTTTATCAAATCTTTGAAATGTAATCGTACGTATTAGCTCAATTTTCTCCCCTATGACATTGTCGCCCTCGATTTTTGCCAGTTTACTCTCGTCAGCCTCAATCTTCTTGGCTTCAGCCAAATCTTGCATATACAAATCTACTACTTTGTCGACTTCAAGACTAGAGGCCTTCTTTTGTATACTCGCCGTGCCTTTGCGTCGGTCGTGTATAGCATCAATAGCCGTACGCGCATCAGTCTTTAACTCTGTTATTCTAGTATTAATAGGCTCTAGGTCGATCTCCTGCGCCTTCAGTTCTTTGATCTTATCTTCGCTTTTAACGTCCTTGGCACCAAAGTTTGCAATTACTCCTTTAATCTTGCTGTGCTTACCCGTCACAGGGTCTTGGAGACTAAGATTATCTTCTTCTTGACTGAAGAATCTCATTCTATCTTCGCTATTAGATGTATCTTCAAGGTAGGATTCTTTGATGCCTAGCGCAAGAGAGCTCTTGCCTCTTCCGTTGTAGCCAAAAATTACATTCTTTGATTTAAATTTTTCTACAGGTCCTGTATAGCCATTGAAGGACTTTTTTGTTAAGTCGGTTATCTGATCAATCATTGTCTTTGGTTTCAAAGGTCAACTTTGGCAGCCCTTCCACAATATTCACCGTCTGGACGCTGACATTGATGACGCTAAGGAGCAGGTCGAGGATGTAGCGCGCGTTGCCAACTTCTTTCGCCCAGTCGTTTGGATCGTTTGTGATACCGCTAGCTTTGTCGGTTTTAACTTGGTAGCGATCTAGGATCCATTCGATAGCACTTTTGCCGTTTACGACGTATTCGTAGGCTTTCTCAGGAATGTTTTCAATCGTAATCTGGTCGTTGTAGTATATGATTGATTTGTCCGTAACGGATTTTTCTTTGCCGTCCACTTCTTCCTTTTTCTTACCAAACTTCAGCTTTTCGACGTGATAGTTGCCATGCTGAGTGCCGCTAACTTTTACGCCCTCGAACGGATCAACCTCTTCGTAGTCAACATGAAGCTTGGCTAGCTTGCGGCCAGCTTCGCTGAAAGCCCAGAAATCTTCGGGCTTATCGACAAGAGGCAAACGCGGCAGCATCTTTTTGAGATCATTTGCAAATTCGCGACGATAGTCAGAACTATGTAGAAGCCCATATACGTAATAGAAGATATTCTCTTTTTCTATCCGCCCATCAATGTATTGATCTTTTGCACGCTTGAGAATGTAGTCACTGATACCATCTCTACGCACGTAGTCATCTGACGACTCAAATAAACCAGCCTGCACACCTTCGTTTCTTTCATAGAAATATAGCGGTAAACATTGTGTAGGCGACGTAATACTTAGGTCTGGCACGATATTCGCAATTACCGTGCTATAGTCTTTGCTGTTTCCAATCCCAGGGATACATATAACTAAGTTCTCTACGTTACGGTCAGGGAATAACTTTGGCATCTGATAAACACGTTCATTTAAGCTTCTGTCAAAATATAGATTCTGCTTGCAAAACGGACGGTACATCGCTTTCACTAGATTTCGTCCGTCAAATCTATACTCCTTATTTCCTTGTATTCCTGCCATAGGATTATCCGACCAGCTAAACTGCTTATCGTCGTAGGATATAAAATTGCGAACTTTCAAGGTAGGGTCTTTTACCTTAGCTTCTTGATAACCTTTACGTTGTGAATTGTAAAAATCTAGAGTTCGCTTCGTGTTTGACTCAAGGGTATCTAAAGAAAAATTGTATGTCCAGGCATCGCGCGACGTTGCCACACCACGACTATACGTATCGTTAAAGAATACGTGGGGGCTCTTTGTGTTTTTATCTGCAATTTGTACGAATGAATCAAACGCATCATTGCGCAAGTTGATCCAATCACCGTGCTCATTTGGCTGGAGTTTTTGCCAGCTCATTTTTTCATTACTTATTGTCTTGAAATTAGATACGATATCAAGCTTCTCTTCACGCTTTAGATAGTCGCCAATATCATGGTAGTAGATATCGGCTTTTTCAGTTTGCTTAGCTGGATTTTTGACAAGAATTGTAATAGAGATTGGCGTGCGGGAGCCGCTACCAAAAATCTTACCGCCTTCACGGCGAGATAGTTCGCCACTTGTACGCTGATTGCCACGAAGGTTAAAGACATGAATGCTTGTAAATTCCTTTTCGAGAGATTTACGCATACCGTCTTGGGAGTTGCCATCTATCCATGAACCATTTGATACATAACCAATCACACCGCCTTCTTTTTCGATACGATCAGTTGCCCAGCGGAAAGCCTTTATGTATGAATCGTAAAGTGAATTTTTGTTGGTTGCATTTGTAAGTGCAGCGTATGTTTTAGATATACCTCCATCGAGTCTTGGGTAGCTTTGATTTTGAGCGTTATCATTTGCTGACTTCTGACCCACAGAATACGGCGGATTGCCAATAATCACACGAAGTGGCTTCTGCTTTTGACGCTGGAGACGTTCGGAGTTTTCGGCTAAGGCATCACTGAAGAGCTTTTCGTTGTCGTCATCTTCGTAGAGCTGGAATGTGTCAGTCAAGACTATACCCGGGAACTCTTCGTAGTCATCTGCACCCATGATGTCGTGATAGACATTTTCGATATTTACGGCACCGATGTAATATGCAAGGAGTAGGAATTCGTTAGCAAAGATTTCGTTTTTGTATTTGCGTTCGAGATCTTCTTTTTTAATTAATCCAGACTGCAGTAGACGTGTAATAAAAGTACCCGTGCCGGTAAATGGATCGATGATATTGACACCTTCGTCACTGAGGCTGCGACCGAATTCTTTTTGCAAAACGTCACTAACTGAATGAATGATGAAATCCACAACTTCGACTGGGGTGTAGACGATGCCCCATTGCTCAACAAGTTTCGGGAAGCCGGTTTTGAAGAATTTGTCATATAGCTCGACGATGATTTTTTGCTTACCTTCGGCGTTATCGACACCTTCGGCGCGGCGACGCACAGAGCGGTAAAAGCCTTCCATAACCTCTAGCTCGTCTTCGTTTACAGCTTTGTGCTCTATAGCATCGAGGGCTTTTTGCATAGCCTTTGACACAGGGTTGCTGTTTGCGAATGAATATTTTTCGAACAAGGCTTCAAAAACTGGACGCGTGATGATGTGCTGTGAAAGCATCTGGATAGCATCGGCCTCAGTGATGGCGGGGTTTAGGTTCTTTTTGAGGCCACGGACGAACTCACGGAAAGCCATGTGGGCTTCGTCATCCTCGTCGACAATTTTGGTAATGCGCTGGATGTGGCGCTCAGCAATATCAGCGATGTCACGCGCCCAGTTTTCCCAGTAGGCGCGTTCGCCAACTTTGTTGACCATCTTGGCATAGATAGCCGTCTGGAGTTCGCCGAAATGAAAACCTGTCTGCTGGAATTTATCGAGTGCAGACTTAGAATCTTCGGGATCATTGAAGGTATCACCGTCACCATCTGGGTCTGGGCGACCGACGAGGATTTGGGTCGGTTTCTTTTTGTTGAGTTCAATTTTGTTTACGGTTGCGTTAAAGCGGTCGTCGTGCGCACGCAGGGCGTTTAGCACTGTCCAGACAACCTTGAAGCGTTCATTATCATTCAAGGCATCTTCTGGTTTTACATCAGACGGGATAACTATCGGGATAATGATGTAGCCGTATTCTTTACCTGGACTTTTGCGCATAACACGACCGACCGACTGCACCACATCAACCTGTGAGTTGCGAGCGCTCAGGAACATAACAGCATCGAGCGAAGGTACGTCTACGCCCTCGGAAAGACAGCGGACATTTGTCAGCACGCGCGACTCGTGCGCATCGTCCGGATCGGCTTTTAGCCAGCTCATCAGTTGATCACGGTCGGTAGCAGACATACTGCCGTCGATATGCTTGGAGCGAAGCTTTACGAGAGACTCCTGTTTAGCTTCTGGGACAGAATCATGATAGGTGTCGGCAATCTCGTTGAAAGTATTTGTAATCTTGCGTGAAGTCTTAATATTCGGCACGAAAGCTACGGCACGTCGCATAGGCTCGGGGTCATTTACAGTGACTGAGCCGGTTTCGCTGATGATCTGCTTGCTCATAGCATTGATGGTGCCGATGAGTTTTGATACGTCATCAAAATTAACGATTTCTTGCTCTGTATTTTGTAATGCTTTCTGGACTTCTGGCGTAACGTCACTTTCTGATAGTGTTAGTATCATAACTTTATAGTCGCTGAGAAGACCTTGCTCTACAGCCATACCAAAGCCAATGCGGTAGATTTCTTGTCCATATTGCTCTTCGTTGTCCATGGAGGCTATGGTTGCATCTGAGTCTTTTGCCTTTTGCTTAGATTCTTCGCCATAAAGGCGCGGCGTGGCCGTCATGTATAGGCGCTTATCTGAATTCATAAAACTATTGTCATGCACCTTAACAAAGGCTGACTCGTCAGCGTCGGCTAAAGTAACTCCGGTAGTACGGTGGGCTTCATCGCAAACAATAAGATCGAATTTTGCATATTTACTACCGATACTTTCAAGACGTTTCTGAGTCTTTGCAATAACGTCAATCGACTGATAAGTAGAGAAAACGACAGTCATCCCCTTTTTATTTGTCATTTCGAAGTATTCAAATTGTTTCAGAATGTCATTTACGTTAGTTGAAGCTGGAACCGCCAAATCAACTACGCTGTATGTTTCAGCATCTTCATTTTTTTTCTTTTCTTTAGTAATCTGGCTGTCAGAACATATGGCTATTGCATTAATATTATGCCTGGCGTCGGCCGTCCATTCACGCAGGGTTTGACCAAGTAGCGCAATCGAAGGAACTAAAAACAGAACGACGCCATTTTCTCCCGCATACTCTTCGGCAATGCGAAGACTGGTGAATGTCTTGCCTGTACCACAGGCCATGATAAGTTTGCCGCGCTCGTTATCTTTAAAATAATCAATAGTCTTTGAGATGGCTGTTTTTTGGTGATGTCGAGGAGTTTTCTTTGTTTTGCGTGCCTGGTCACCAAAAATGCCTTCATTTATTTTATCCCATTCTACGGGGGCTTCCTCTAGGTCGGTAAGATTTATACGAGTCACTGGAGGGTGTTGGTTCTGTAGGGTCTCATTAGCTTTTGATGACCAGTTATTTGTAGTCGATATCCAAAGACGATGTGCAAAGTGAACTGATTCTCCCTTTTCGTCTTTAAAACTGCGACCAGATGTAGAGAAAAAGGTATCGACTTCTTGTTTGGTGATACGTGCTTCTTCGCGGTAAGCTTTGCACTGCACAGCCCAGTATTCGCCTTCTATAGTTTGTGCCACTAGGTCGATTCCAATGTCATGGCTGCCAAAATCGTGACGAAATGGAAATTCACTCCATAGCCAAACTTTCTTGAGCTGAGAGTATTTCGGATCAGTGTAGAGGTATGATTGCATTAATCGCTCAAAACGATCGCCCTTATCTCTTTCAGAAAACGAAATTTGTTGATATTTATTTAGTAGTGCCGAGAATTTCATACTGCTTTACTTGCCTCTTGTTCGTTTAATTCTTTCTTAACATCTAGATCATTATTCGTTTTTGACTCTAGGAGCTTGCGGATAGTCGCAACATCGCTAGTCATGTTCCATATTTTGAAGAAGAAAAGTACCTGAAACAACACAAACATTATTAGTGCGAAAGCGATAATTGGCCATAAATTTTCATCAAAAAATGAACCCATATCACTTTGTTCAAATTGCTGCCTCATTTTGCCCTCCTGTTTATACTATCTTACTCCTATCACCCCTGTTCGGCAAGGGAGGCTTTTTGGAAGATTTGATAAGTGATAGACGATATTTGATAGTACGGCCGCTGGCCATATTAAAAATACAAATCGTCCTATGGCGATTTGTCCTTGGTCTTACTGGCCATGCAAATCCACCCTGATTCGGTGTTGTTCAAAACCACAATAGAGAGCAGAGTGCGAGTCTAAAATTTCTACTGTAAATAATATGAAATTTTATGGCCGACTGGAAGGAGTCCACTCTGCGTATTGTGGTCTTTGACAAAGAGCCGCGTCACGGTGGATTTGCGGCCGAGTTCTTTTGCATACTCTTTCTGTCGGTACAGAAAAGTATGAGGTTGCTTCTTGGCTACAAGAAGATATGGATTTGTTTCTGTGGTAAAGAAAAGCTTTTGGCTAAATAAGTCTAAACAGCCTGCTCAAGCCTCGTAACACGAGCATCATGATCGTTTAACCTGTCGTTGAGAGTCTCTGCAATAGTGTCAAGCTTAGTGTCTACGTCATCAATTTTGCTATCAAGCTGTTTGACTTGCTGTTTTATGCTGCCAACATCCTGCTTGACCTCGCTAATGTCTTGGAGTAAATCACTAGTCTGCTGTGATATGGACGCAGTAATAAATTGTTTTAGGTCAGTAAGCTGGTCATCGTTCATGACATATATTGTACATCGAAATTGAGTAGAATAATTATAAAAACAAAAAGAGCGGAATCAACTCCCGCTCTTTTTTAATGTAGTAACTAAACCTAAAGTTTAGGCTAGTTCTACTGTAGCGCCAGCTTCTTCAAGAGTCTTCTTGTGAGCTTCAGCTTCTTCCTTAGGTGACTTCTCTACAACTGTCTTCGGAGCACCGTCAACGATAGCCTTTGCTTCGCCTAGCCCAAGTCCAGTGATGTCCTTAACAGCCTTGATGACTGCTACTTTCTGAGCACCTG
>CAZBLG010000017.1:0-13237 GCA_964492805.1 uncultured Candidatus Saccharibacteria bacterium | reverse complement strand
TGCTGATAGCGGGTGTATTTGCCTTCGTGAAATATGCCAACGAGCTGTCTTTCACTTAGCTCCAGAATTGCCCAGGGTGTATCAAGTTTTCGATCGATGAATATCTGCCAAGTATTGACCGCAACGGATGACTGAATCGGTTTTCCTAACAAATAGACCATCAAAAACCAGCGAAACAGATCGTCATCACCCGACATAATGTCGAGGTGAAAGTCTTCGGGGCGGTGCTGTTTTCGTGCCATAACAGCCCTCAGAATCTACTTAAATATCCAACAAACGAACACGACTGACGACGTATTCTTCAGTTTCATCGTAGGTTTTTTCGAGCGATGCAGCAAGTTCGTTATAAAGCATTTTCTCAGCCATTCTGAAGTACATTTTGTCTTTTTCGCCGCGCCTTAGGCCTTTGCGTAGCTTGGCTTCGCCGCGTATATAAGCGGTCTTGATGATACGGACTAAGTCCTCGTGCTCATCGCTGTGAATCAGTTCTTTATAGACAGCCTCAATCATCCGGCCTTCGATATCAACCGGCTCAATATCAGGAATTCGTGCAATCAGCTCTTCCGCTTCAAGACGAGAGATAACTGGTCTAAATAATTTTTTGGCACTTTTTACTGAGGTATAAACCGTCAGTGTGTCGTCATTAAGAGGCGAGAGGATGTAGTAGTCCTCATCGTTGCGATATTTCTCTGCCAGGCCTTTGACCTTGCATACATCGCGTCGATATACGATGATATCACCAGCTTTTGACATAGTTTGACCCCCTTTAGTTCAAAAAGAGACTGTCCTTGATTTTTTAATCAAGCGCGCTCATTCATGAGCCCATTATACCACACAAGCTCGCCAATGTCGACTTCTACGGTGTTAGAGGGGGTATGTTGCTGGCGATTTTAGAGCAATTTTCCGCCTGTCACGCCGATAACTTCACCGGAAATATAGCTCGCTTCACTACTCGCCAAAAACACATAGGACGAAGCCAGTTCTGCTGGCTGTCCAGGCCGGCCAAGTGGGGTGTCTTTGCCAAACTTTGGCAGCTTGTCCTGCGACTGACCGTAACTTGGCTGAAGCGGCGTCCAGATGGGCCCGGGGGCGACGGCATTGACTCGAATTCCTTTGGGGGTGAGCTGCTGGGCTAGGCCCTTGGTGAAGTTAGTAACAGCGCCCTTGGTGGCGGCATAGTCCAGTAGGCCGGGTGACGGCTGGGTGGCTTGAATTGAGGTGGTATTGATGATTGAGGCGCCAGGCTTGAGATACTCAAGTGCCTCCTGAACTATCCAAAACATCGAAAAGACATTTACTGTGAAGGTTTCAACTAGTTGAGCGGTTGGTAAAGAAGCGATATCGTCATTGTAAATTTGTTTACCGGCATTGTTGACGATGATATCTAGACCACCAAGTTGCTTGTGAGCATCGTGAACTAGCTGGCGAGCAAAGGTTTCATCTGCCAGGTCTCCGGCAATTCCCACACCCTTTCGCCCGGTCGTCTCAATCTGACCAAGCACCTCATCGGCGTCTGTTTGCTCACTCGGCAGATAGGAAATAACCACATCGGCCCCCTCACGAGCAAATGCCAGCGCGACTGCATGGCCAATACCACTATCGCCACCGGTTACAAGCGCCTTGCGCCCCTCCAGCCGTCCGTTGCCCATGTAGCTAGTGGACCCATGGTCGGCCCGTGGCACTAGCTTGCTATCAAGACCGGGTTCATCCTGACGTTGCTTGGGAATATCCCCCTGTTTATGTTGCTTTCTTGGATCGTGTATAGGTTTTTTATCTCCCATAACTCCTCCTTTCTGCAGCATAACTGCTGTATATAATTATACTCCTCATCTTATCTCATGCAAAATAACAGAGATGAGTGGGCTTTTGAAAGATAAAAAGTCAGTTTATATATTGATATATTTAAATGTTTCGATATAATAGATACATGGCACCTGAAAATACAGTAAGCGTTCTAAAAAGTCTGGCAGATGAGACCAGGCTGTCAATCGTTCAAAAATTAGTCCGTGAAGGCTGCGAAGTCACAAGCAGTGACATCGTTGCCTCATGTGCTAACTTTCACCAGCTGTCTCAACCAACGATGAGTCACCACTTCTCGCTGCTGGTGCGAGCCGGTGTGATACTAGAGCGAAAGTCTGGAACCGAGAAAATATATGAGTTAAACCATCAATTATTAGAGAGTATCGGTATCGATCCGAAGAAATTATAAAGGAGATTTATGAGCAAAGAAGCTAAAAAAACAAAGAAGATTGAGTTTGGAATTGACACGTTTGGCGATCTGCCGAAAGACGAAAACGGCCAGCTGATGAGCCACGCCGGAGCGATCCGCCAAGTGATTGAAGAGGCAGTGCTGGCAGACGAGGTAGGGATCGATGCGATTGCGCTGGGCGAGCACCACCGCGAAGATTTTTCAATTAGCAGTCCAGAAACGGTGCTGGCGGGTATCGCTACGCGTACCAAAAACATCAAGCTAGCCTCGGGAGTAACGGTGCTGAGCTCTGATGATCCAGTGCGGGTTTATCAGCGCTTTTCAACCCTCGATGCACTGTCAAATGGACGAGCGCAAGTGATATTGGGTCGTGGTTCATTCACTGAGTCGTTTCCACTTTTTGGCTATGATTTGAAGGACTATGAGGTGTTGTTTGAAGAAAAGATTGAGCTATTTGCTAAAATACTCAAAGAAAAGCCAGTCACCTGGAGTGGCACCACCCGAGCAAGTCTAAAAGATGCCGATATTTACCCAAAAACCGAATCAGGTAGTCTGAAAACCATGGTCGGGGTTGGTGGTTCGCCAAACTCAGTCATTAGGGCGGCTCGCTATGGCTTCCCATTGGTACTAGCGATCATCGGCGGTTCACCAGAGCGGTTCGTACCCTACGTTGAACTTTATCGACAGGCCGCTAAAGAATTTGGTACAACGAGTGATGAAATCGGCATGCACTCGCACGGCTTTATCGCAGAAACCGACAAGCAGGCCCAGGATATCATGTGGCCGGCTCATAAAATAAACTTTGATAGAATCGGCAAGACTCGAGGTTGGACACCGATGACGCGTGAGCACTTCGACCATGAGGTTGAACATGGGTCGCTCTATGTTGGCTCGCCAGAAACTGTCGCTCAGAAAATTGCCAAGGCCATCAAAGCCCTAGATGTAACTCGATTTGACCTAGTCTATGGCAGCGGACCAGTTCCGGCGAGTGACCGACTGAAGATGATCGAGCTATATGGCACTAAAGTAATCCCCCGAGTGCGCGAGTTGCTTAATGAGTAAACGACTGACAATTTTGGGCGCTGGCAAACTAGGAACGGTGCTGGCACAGCTGGCACTTCGTGCAGGATATGAGGTGTTTATCGCTGGATCGGGACCGGCTGAGGAGATTGCGCTAAGTGTCAAGATCTTGACTCCTGGTGCGGTGGCGCTTGAGACCAAAGAAGCAGTGGCTAAAAGCGATACGGTGATCTTGGCTATACCTCTAGGAAAATATCGCAGCCTACCCGTCCAGGCACTGCAGGGAAAGTTAGTGATAGATGCGATGAACTACTGGTGGGAGGTTGATGGGCAGGACAACGAGCTGAGTCACCCGCCGACTTCGACCAGCCAGATGATCCAAGACTTCCTACCAAACAGTCGGGTGGTTAAAGCACTGAGTCATATGGGCTATCACCACCTGTCTGATGAAGCACGGGCCAAAGACGAGCCTGGGCGTAAGGCGATTGCCATAGCCGGAGACGACGAGCACGACACAGGACTTGTGGCTCGACTAGTCTATGAGCTAGGGTTTGACCCATTAATCATCGGCCCGCTGGCTAGTGGTAAAAGCCTAGAGCCGGGCAGCCCTGCCTTTGGTGCTAGTCTCAATCGATCTGAGCTTGGGCGACTACTCGAGCCGTAGAGCCGGTCTCAAAGAATAGATAGTCAAAGTCTGGCAGGCACTCACGGTAGTACCTGCCCTCCTCTGAGGGTTATACGTATATTATCACAAATTGTCTTAAAAGTCAATGTTTTATCTAATTAGCGCCTTGAGCCGAGCTTCATGCCGCTATTTTTGTTGCGCCTGGTGAGGATCAGCATGACGACTGCGCCAACTAGGACAACTAGAGCTACAACAGCCGCGATGATCATACCGAGTGGTATCATCCAAAATGACTTGGTGACTTCGACGGTTTGATTGGTCTGACCGTAGGTGAAGGTGCCATTTAGAGTGTATTTACCAAAGCCGTCGACCGCAGTGATTGGGATGCTCCAGCGTCGTGCGCTGTCTGGCAGGACCATGTCTCGCTGCTCTTTGTCGTTGAAGTCGATTTCATGAACAATTGAATCACCTTTGGTGATAGATATCTTGCCAATTGGCGCTAGCTGAACATCGCCTTCGTTGATGAAGCGTGTCAGGACTGACATGTTGTCTGGGTTGGTGAAGAAGGTTTTATTTACCCCAACTTGCTGAACTTCAAAGTCAGTTAGGTTGAGTCGCTCTGGTGCATCGCCGTTGACTCGCAGTAGGATAAGCGACGCAACACTGGTGCTCATATTGACCTGTCCACCGGTGTCCGGATCGGTTGGCGCAAAACGAACTGCACCGAAATAGCCGCCAGGCTCAGCGTTCCCTGGCACCTCGATCAGCGCGTCGATGACTCGAGACTCACCGGCTGGAATGTTGACGCTTTCAAGTGGTCGTAGGAACCTCTTTAGGCTGTGGTTTGGAGCATACTCATCCTCCTCGAGGATAAGTGCTGCGTTTCCATCTTCGTCCTCGGCCACAAAGTCGTTCTGGACTGGGCTAACCCTAACCTCATTGGCTGTTGGGTTGGTAACGGTAATTTTGACAGTTTTTGTCTCACCTGGATCGGCTGTAACGTCAGTTCTGATTGGTGAAACCCTAAGAGCATTGGCGGTATCTGGCGAGGCTGTTTGGGCTTGTGAGTTTGTATTTACTAGCAGTACTGAGCCCAGCACAATCATCATCGCTGCCACCATGAAATTGGTATATTTACGCACGGTCTGTCTCCTGTTCTTTAGGTGGTTCATCTGGTTGGTCGCTATTTAGAACTTACCAACAGCGATTAGACTCAAATCAGCTGAGTAGGTGCCAGCTGGAGTATCATTGCTAACGGTCACACCAAATGTCAGCTGCATGTTCTGGTTGTTGACTGGTGCACCGGCGGTATCTAGGAATGGATCGCCGTAGGTACTGGTGACACCTGTGGTGTTGTTTTCGACAAATCGCATAGCGAAGTTGGCGTTGCTGTAGTAGGTAAACGGCTCGTCTTCTTCGTCAAGTTCTGATACTGGCACAAATAGACCATTGGCATTAGCTACGCCGTCAGTCGGAAAGGCGGTAGATGTCCTGATGCCAAATAGTGCGGTGTTGGTAGGGTCGATGCCACCGGCTAGTGCTGGGGCGATATCACAAGCACCTGGAGCACCAGCGCGTAGTAGGCCACCGCAGTTCAGGGCATTGCTCTTTAGTCGAACGACTGCGCCACTAGAGGCGTTGGTTGAGATCTGAGTGAAGATACTGCCCTCATTGATCTCGTCCTGAACTAGGGCGTATACACCTGAACCCTCAGAAGTCTCCTCTCCGAGCACCAAAACTGGAGCTTCGGTTGAGCCACAGTTAGCCGGAATTTCTTCTTTTGATACGCAGAATGTCATGGTTTCTAGAACTAGACCTGAGACACCGATGGTCGGGGTGATAGCTAGAGCTATACCGCCACTATCAACCATGCCACTGAGGCTGGTTGGAGTTGAGCTAGTGGCACTAGTTAGTAGATCAAAGGTAGCCACACGAGCATAAAGTGTGCCAGGGTTGGTTGGGTTGTTGATGCCGGTAATTTCTACTTCAACCTCTGAAGATGCACCAATTGCTCCACCAACCACTACGCGGTTAGCGCTACCAGTCACGTTGTCAGAGAAGCCATCGGTAGTTGAGTCGGCAGCGACTGCACTAAACCCAGCTGGAGCATCACAAGCTTGTCCAACTAGTGGACTATTGGTACAAAAATCAATCACAAACGCCTGGGCTGCATTCACCGAGGTGAAGTTCACGCTATAGGTAACGTTAGTTGATGCGGCCGATGAATTTGATAGCTGAGCTGAACGCGCTGTGACCTGCTCTGCCGCAGCAATCGCTGGTAGTACGTTAACTAACATTAGTCCAAGCGTAGCTACGCCGACAAGTATATATTGACTTGCCACCTTAAGTGTTTCCATTGTTTTTCTCCCTTATTCCCCTGTTACACTGTTTAAATTACAATAACACCCTCAGTGTAACATGATAGCGCTTGTGCTTTCAAGCTTTATTCAGATTCAGTAAAAATCACTTAGCTTGGTAGTTGTCACGCTCTTTGAGCATTTTTTGCCGCAAAGAGACTAGCTGACTGCGACGACCGAGCCAGTAGGCTGGAAAAAGCAACACTAGAGCAATCGCCGCTGGTATCCACAGTATAATCACTCTTGAAGTAGCCGCCTCAGCTTCAGTTGTCTGGCTGGCTGGATCGAGTTTGCCACTAGAGACCGCTATGACCTGTAAAAAAGCGCTGACGTCATTGACATCGGTGACTCTGATATTGACCTGGTAGATACCGGCCTGACGATAGGCGTGGGCAATTGTCGCTACACCAGCTAATGACTGGCTCATCAACTGCGTGTCCGTCCCATCACCCCAGTCAATACTAAAAGCATACGGACCAGTGCCACCAGCCAGCTGCAGTGGCCACTCAAGTTGGCTACCAGCGGCGGCTGAACGTCGGCCGTAGGAGCTAGTTAGAGTAATTAGCTCGCCAAAAGCCGTCAAGTTAGTGTCCGTGTAGGTTACGGTGACGGTATTTGAAGGCGGTCCGGCCTGCTCGAGGTCGTCATAGACAATCGCCTGGAGCTCATTGGTGCCGGCAAAAAGGCTAATTTCAACGCTAAAGCTACCGCCCTGGCACATAACTGCGCCGACCATCACCCCGTTGTTATAGATCTGGACTAGTAATTCATTTGGGCAGATGCCACTGACAGTGATTGGTGAGCTGGTGAATGAACCCCCGGCTGGAGTGGTGATTGATGCACCAGTTGTCGGCGGTGGTTGAGTTTTGGTGGCCTCTAGGCCAAAGGCGCCGGGCTGTGGGTCGGGCTCTGGTAGTGGTGTCAGGGCTGATGCCGGTTGAGCGAGAGCGACAAGTACTATAGCTATTATTGCTACACCAAGGGGTCGAAAGATTTTAGGTTTTAGGCTTATCATATATTTTTTAACTGCTCTCGCCCCTTATTCTGGCCGACTGCTATCGTCGGCGAACTGGACGTTTCTTTAACTGCACACCACTTTGTTTACGGCGGATGTGGCGAACAATCTTCCAGATGTGGTAGCCGACAAAGGCTATGACCGCTAATGATACGAAGACAAACCACCACGGCAAGTACCAAAACGATGCCGTACCCTCGAGGTCCTGGGTTGGGTTGCCGCTACGTCCGTACATGGCACTAAGCTCTACTGTATAGAACCCAGGCCATAAATCTGGCTTGGCACAGGCGGTAGCTTCAGCCCTGGTGCCACCGAAGTTCACTTCTTGGCTCTTGAGGGTGATACAAGGTGTAAACGTTCGTGACTGACCGATCAAAGCCAGTGATGAGCTTGGGTTGATGTTATTGATCACTGTTTCGCGTCCAAAAATATGCCTGAGGGTGATAGTACCAACTGGCCTGCCAGTAACATTGCCCTCGTTCTTTACGGTATAGCCAATTCTCTCAGGCATCTCACCGTTAAAGTACTTGTACTTACGGGCCGCTGAGTCATAGGCGCCTAGCTTTTCCAAGATCAATCGCTCATCAACCTCACCTGGCACCTCAGTAAATACCAAGGTTGATCCAGAAGCACTCAGTCCAACGTTGCCACCATCAGAAGCGCTAGATGAATAAACAATTGCACTATAATAAGTTCCAGCACCCTGGTTCTGTGGAATAGCTACGCTCATATCGACAGTTTGTGAGCTATTTGGCTCGATCGTGACGGTTTGAGGGACAGTTAAAAATGGCTTGAGTGACTCGACCGTCTGCGGCGCATCTTCAGCAAGCATGAACTTCGGTGTACCGCTGTCATCTGTATAGGTAAAGTCGATAACTCGGAGTGAGAGATTGAGTGTTGCGCTACGGTCCTTGTTTGAAAGAGTAAGCGTATCGTTAGTCGTCTTGCCCGGCTCAACAACATAATCCTTTCGTGGCGAGAAGCCTAGCGACGCTGATTCGGCACCTGAAGTCGGCGCGAACGCAAGGACGGAGGCGGCGGCAATTACACTGGCGCACGTGATCAGCAGAGTGCTTTTTAGGCGGTTCATTTTTTTCTTCAATCCTCCAAGTTTTACTTTAGCTTAAGCATAAATCACATTGTATCACTAAAATCGCCCACTGGCTATGAAATTTACCGTCGTTGTATAGACCCCGGCACGCAAGCTCGGACTTGAGTTTAAAACGTAGCTAACGGTGAATTTTTTCATCAAACTAACGTTCGGTGATGAGGCAACGACGTCGCCGTCTTGAAATTTATAGAAATCTGGACTAGCGTAGTCAGCCTCTACGACCGCATTTGCCCACTCGCCTTCTGGGTTGGCTCCGATTGCTGGTTGGGTGTTTTCAACTAAATTGATACCGAACTGATTTTGACCAGGTAGGCTTGGCGATGGCAGGTCTGGAGATTCAATAACATTGGTTCCAGCGCTCAGCGGTGCACCATTGGCGATAATCACAAAGCCGCTAGAGGCATTGGTCCCCACTGCCATCTGCGACTGAGCAGTTAGAGTGGACCCTGGGTCGAGCTGACCCATATCAGAGTAGTGAACCTCGTTTGTGTCAGTACAGTTATAGCTCACCTGTTCGGCCAAGCAAAAAATCAGCATTGGTGGCACCTGGGTGGCAATTTCAATCGCCTCGGTGATCTGCCCTCTAACCGAACCAAAGTCAACCTGTGGTCCAGAGGCATCGGTTGAGCTATGGGTTTTGAGCCTGATGGCAAAGGCCTGCTGAGGGTCAACCGGATTGACGATATTGTCGAAAGTATAGGCAGATTTTGGGTCGGACGGCGCTGTGGCGGTGCGACTGATGACTATACGGTTTTCGGATCGGTTGCTAATTGAAAAACCAACCTCACCCGCCTGTTGGCTCAACTGAGCATTTGATACATCGAGGCCAGTCGGTACGTCACACGGATGATACGGAATTGGATCTTGGCAAAACAGCATCTCAACTGAGCCAACTGGGTCAGGGCTCATATAGCGAAACGATATCCGATAAAACGTCGTCGCGGCAGCCTCAGTGGTGTTCATATATAAACTACGCTCTTGTAGACGCATGGCGGCCGAGGCTGGGGCGACAATAAATGCCAATACTAAAAATACCACAAGAGTAAATTCAAGTGCCAAATAATACCACTTCTGCGTGGAAAATAACCACCTGATAGCCTGCTGTCGCATAAGCGTCATTATACTACAAGAGAGGCTACGCTTAAACTAAAGCCTAGGCTTAAAAACAAATCAGCTCCCGAGAGCGGGAGCTGATTGTTGATACTTTCTATGGGCTCTTTTTGTACTTCTAGTACTGAGGAGCTGCTAGGAAGTTAATCTTGGTTGTGTAGACACCAGCTGGGGTATCTGCAGCGATGTTGCCGATGTAGCGAACCTTTGAGGTTGCACAGCTAACGACCTGGTCGTTATTTTCGGCAATAACTTCTGGGATCGACTTGCTACTTTCGTGGAAAGTAAACTGCGCGTTATTAGTAGTAGTCGCCTCGCTGATTGGACCTGCACCACCGTTGTAGTCCGCACCAATGTTTAGCGGGTAGATGAAGGTTGGTCGGTAGGTGGGGCTGCCCGGGGTGGTGTCGATACTATTGCTTACATGGTTTGCCGGGAACGGGCGCTTCGGAGTACCTGCAACGTTATCTTCATTTTCTAGCTCGTCGGCTTCTGTATAGAGCTCGTTATCGAGTGCATCGAGTCCAGCGTCGATGAGCGCTAGGCCGAACTGTTCTGTGCCAGGCTGACTATGGGCCTTACTTGGCATGTCCAGAATTTTGTCTCCAACGGTGTTGCGCAGAGTATCACCTGAGTAGTAAACTGTTGCACCACCAGATGAGTTAGAGCTTAGGCGCCAGTATGAATGAACATCAAATGCTTGGCCTGTTTCTAGTGAGTACTCGGCATTTGGATTACCGAGGTTTAGGCGGTTCTGAGAAATTGGGTCGACCTGCATGGCGTCACATGAACCGTGCTGAACCGGCATGAGATCTGGGTTGTCAACACCAACTGAGAATGACATGGTCTCAAGGACCTTGGTCGTGATGTGGATTGACTCGGTCATCACGTTAGCTACTGTAACACCACCGTCGATGTTATGTACGCCACCCTGAACATGATCAGCTGTTTCTTCGCTGTCAAATGTATTGATCTTGACGAAGAATTCATCACTTCCTGGGTTGGTAATGTAGTGATCGTCAGATGCCTTAAAGACGATTTCAATGCTATCGTCAAACTCTGGAGCAAAGTCTTCACTTGTGGTCGAAATCGTCACAAAGTTTCGCTTTCCAGTCAGTGTACCGTCGTTACCTTCGTATGGCTGGAAGAGAGTATCCTCTTTGTTGGTGGCATCGACTGTCCAGCTAGCACCTGCGACTGGATCGCCGTTAAGCAAGACTTCGAAATCATCACCCATTACTGCCCCATTTTCGGGTGTAACTAAATCGCTTTGGAAATTGACATCTAGGTCAGAGCGGCCGTTTGGATGAGCATCTGCATTTGTTTCGCGACTGCTGTCACGTGCGTCACCGTCGTTGTCGCCAGGTGCCTGGCACAAACCTGCAGCTGAAGTACAGTACTGTAGCGTAAACGCCTTGATTGGTCGATCTGTCTCTACGCTGTCGGTGCTGACATTAAAGCTAAATGTCTGACCTGTTTTCTTGCCGTTTGGACCTGAGCCTGGTAGAGCATAGTAATTACCCTCTGGACCCTCCCAAGCATTTGGGTTAGTTGCTGAGTTGCCCGAACCGTCAGTGTCCTGATAGCCTGGTGCCGAACTCGATAGCAGTAGCGAACGCTTGGTTAGCGGATTTAGATTGTCCGCGAACACCGACGCCACGGGTATGATGGTAGCTATAGCCAATGAGGCTGCGGCACCAACCAATACGCCACGATGAACGATTGATTTGAGTGTATACATTTTTGTATATCTCCTTGTTTATTTTATTTTTGGTCCCTACACAGGGGTTCAAGACGTATAGTACCACAAGCACAATAAAAAAAGCAACTGACTTTTCCACAGTTTTCTTATAGCTGATTATTTTGGAGCAGTTGGATTAAAATACCGGAATAACCAGTACCGAAAAGTCACTGGTGTAGTGTCCGGCGGGAGTGGAGCCAGCGACGTTTATGATCATCGATATGGTGTAATCAGTTCGCCCTGACTCGCGCTGACTCGAGGCAATGGTGTCACCGCTACTGTACTGAAACATATTTGGCTGACTATAGCCTGCTAGCACCTCGCCGAAGCTCATATCGCCCGAAGGCACTTGGACTGGATCAGATCCGACGCCGGGTATGGTGTTGGTAGCTAGATTTATGCCAAACTGCTCAGTACCAGGAGTTGACAGGGTGGGTGTAGCTGGAGTGTGTAGGGTATGAGCGCCATAAACTGGAGGCGCGCCGATGACCTGCAGGTGATAACCATTGCTTAGATAACTACGGATTTTGACCTTGGTTTCTTTGTAGGCAGTCCGATCAGTCTCCAGTACTCCTAGGTAGGAGTCGCCACTTTCAACTATCACCTCAAGCATCGGTTCGCTATCTGCGGCGATTGGCCCAAAATCAGCCGTACTTTCACCAGCTTCGCTACGCCCTGATGCTGGGTTGCCAATTGAAGCTCGTGCACAGTACTGCCCCGAACAACTGTCGAGAGTCGCGCCCGCACCAAACTCGGTCTCAGATATTTCAAAGTTTGGTGAACTTGAGGTGTTGGCCATGACCGTGCCTGCGCCGCCAATAACCACTAGCGCTGCGAGCAGCACCAATTTTACACCTACTTTCCATCCATATTCTCGCATAAGCTTATGCTTGTTATTATCTCTTAATTTGGACTAAAACTCAACTACCGACTCGAAGGTCTTGGTATGGCGCCAATTCAGCGAATATAGTAAGCTACTATATATAAGTAAGCATAACTAAAATGAGAGATCATGGACAAAGACGACCAAAAACCAACTAGCGAAGAGCCAACGACTGATGAAGATAAGGCTACTGATTCACCCTCATCAGATGCTACTGAGACTTCGGTCAGTTCGACCGATCCGGCCACTCAAGATGCACCGGCCGATGCCCTGAGCCGTACACCTGATGATTTGGCCGAAGAGCAGGCGGAGATAGTTGAAGCCCAAGATAAAAAAACCGAAGCAGGCCCGGTCGTCAAAAAACCTTCTGCCTTTAGGCAGTTGCTGCGTAAGTTGAATTTATATTTTTTGATATTTTTGTTACTTGTGGCGATTGCGGCGATTATAACTATCGTTAACTATATAAATAGCCAGAAAGACCCGGTTCTACCCACTGTTGCTAGCCAAGAGTTGACCGAAGAGGCGCTCAAGCAGCTAGCCAACACTGATGCGTCGGTTGGTGGTGCCGCCCAAACGCTGACTATTCAGGGCAATGCGATTATTGATGGGCAGACGCTGATGCGCGGCAACCTGAATGTTGCTGGTAACTTCCAGACTGGTGGCAGCATACAGGGTCCGAGTCTGACGATTTCCGGCAACTCTAACTTGGGTGAAGCGCAAATCAATTCCCTGCAGGTTGCCGCCAATACCGCGATCCAAGGAAATACCACTCTGCGAGACCTCAATGTCGCTGGCACCTCGTCATTTAGCGGTGCGATGACTGCTTCGCAAATCACCGTTACTAACCTGATCTTGAGTGGCAATGCCACCCTGCAAGTACCAAATCACATCAGCTTTACTGGACCCTCACCTAGTCGAACGATCAATGCTGGAGGGCTCGGAACCGGTGGGTCTGCTTCGGTCAATGGCTCGGACACAACTGGAACGGTCAACATCAATACCGGCAATAACCCCCAAGCTGGCTGCTTTGTCCGCATCAATTTCAATCAGCGCTTCTCAAACCAGCCTCATGTCATCATCAGCCCCATAGGCAACGCCGCGGGCCGCACCGCCTACTACGTCGATCGTGACCAAACCGGCTTCAGCATCTGTGCCAGCTCCCCCGC
>CAZBLG010000016.1:0-13549 GCA_964492805.1 uncultured Candidatus Saccharibacteria bacterium | reverse complement strand
AATGAGAAGCATGAACAATAAGACCATAGCAATCATCGTCGCAATATTTTTACTAGTCGGAGTTGGAGCAGTTTGGATATCCCAATCAACCGATCAACCCCAAGAGTCAAGCCAATCAGTTTCTGAATCGGTTGCGTTCCACGAAGAGTACCCAGGAGTCAGTGAGGACAATCGTTTTGTCTACTCTACGGGTGACGAGGTACTAGAGCTGTTTGAAAATGGCACTGGTATGGTGTTTTTAGGCTTTAAAGAGTGCCCGTGGTGCCAAGGCTTAGCACCGCGAGTTGATGAGGCCGCCAAAGCGGAAGACATCGAAAAGATACACTACCTAGACATTCGCCAAGCGCGCGCTCAAAATGACGAAATCTACCAGCAGCTTGTCGATATCCTTGAGCCATATCTTGCAAAAGATGAAAACGGTCAGCCACATATTTTTGTGCCAGACGTTTCTGTAGTGCGTAATGGCGAGATAATTGACAGGTATGAGCAGGAGCCAGCTGATGAGGGCGAGCAGGTTACGGTAGATACATACTGGACGGACGAGCGTTCAGCCAGGGCAGTCGAGCTACTGCGGACTATGTTGCGCGAGACTAAGTCTTAAGACTTTTCTCACGGCCTTCACGAGAATCATCTAGCGATGTATAGTAGAAGTTATAAGGAGGCTCTATGGAAAAGAAATTATACAGGATACCCGAAGAAGGCACAATTGCAGGCGTCTGCGCAGGGTTAGCCGAATATTTCGTAATTGACGTAACACTGGTGCGTGTGCTGGCTGTGGTGGCGGCCTTTGGGTCGATTGGATTTGCGGTACTGGTCTATATAATTATGGCATTTATGATTCCGACGAAGCAGGCGGGTTCGGCCAGCGAGACAGTAGATGAAAGAGTTCAGTCAGTCGCCAAAGATATTTCTTCAGGTAGCCAGTCAAATCGTTTGCGCACCTGGCTGGGTGTAGGGCTGATTTTAGTTGGTCTATGGTTTGTCCTAGAAGTGCTATGGCCAGACTGGTTTAGGATTCGTTGGGACGTAGTTTGGCCGACAGTGCTGATTATAGTCGGACTAGCAATCATAATGCGAGGAAGGAAATAGCTAGATGGTAGACAAGAAAAAGACAGCTAAGTCTAAACAGGCAGAGGCTGTAGAAGTTGTTGAAGTGAAGGCGCCCAGCGAAGACAAGCCAAGGGGAGGCTGGGGCGAGAAATTGATATGGGGTGTGTTGTTTATTGCCGTGGGAATACTGCTGCTGCTGGGCAATATTGGTGTACTAACGGTTGAGCTTTCGTCGCTATGGCGACTTTGGCCGGTCCTAATAATTGTTGCTGGACTTTCGGTACTGTCGCTTCGCGGCTGGGTGGGCGGTCTAGTTTATGGTGTCGCCGCGCTAGGTATTGGCGTGTTGGTCTGGGCGACCATGGTCGGCCCCTTGAGCCAACAAGCTTCAACTAGTGTGCGCGATGAAGTGAGTATTGCTAAGTCTAACGATGAAGTGGAGAGTTTGAGCGTCAGCATTAAGGCGGGCGCCGTCTCGCTTGATGTTGGATCACATGGCGATGATGCAGCCGTAAAGGGTGTGCTAGAGAGTGATTTTGCAAAAATTAACCACTCATCATCCATCAGTGATGGTTCACAAAAAGTTATGCTCAACCTAGAGGGCAGTGCTCAGTGGTGGCTGGGGGACAGCCGTAATAAATTTGCTGTAAACTTAAACAATACTCTACCGATTGACCTTGATATCGATACTGGAGCGGCTAGTGTCAAGGCCGACCTTTCAGACGTAGTCCTCAGAACGCTCAATATCGATAGTGGCGCAAGTTCTGTGGACTTAAAACTGGGTAGTCGATCGGATGAGTCTAGAGTGGTGGTTGATGTTGGGGTCAGCTCAGTAAAGATTCAAGTACCAGCTACTAGCGGTGTGCGATTGGAGCTAGATGCTGGGTTGAGCAGCAAGAATATACCAGAGGGTTATGAGAAAATTGACGATGATACCTACTTATCTAAAAACTACTCCAGCTCATCTAAGAAAATAACACTAGTAGTTGACATCGGTCTATCTAGCTTGAAGATTAGGGAGTACTAATAGGGTGACGCAGTACGAAGATATAACCCAACTGCTCGGTGATAGCGCTGAGTCAATCGACCCACTATCAGGAGTAAGTGAAATGATGCCGATGTTGACTGTTGGGCTTTTGGTCATCGCTTCAGTGGTTGTTTTGGCTTTTGTTTTCATGGTGATTAGTCGCTTTCGTTCGTACCGAGCGACAGTTCAGATGCAAAAAGACATCAAAGATATTCGCGAGCAGCTTGAGCGCCAGCAGGCCCAGACTCAGGCGCCAGTGGAGTTGAAAGACGACTCACAGCAGTCAAATCGCCCTCAGTAGTCCAGTTTTCTAAACTGGTTCTAGTTTTGTATAAATATCAATATTTTTAAATATTGATTTATTTCAATATGTCTGTATAATAGAAAGAGTGGACATGAAAATTATTAGATAAATTTACCCTTAAAGGAGGTGTCAATGTCAAAAAATATTACAATTCTTACTGGAAGTATGCGACCAAATAGTCTCAGCGAGGCTTTGGCGCCAGTTGTCAGCCAGGAGCTGGAAAAAGCCGGCGCAACCGTCAAGGTAGCCGACGTCAAGCAGATGCAGCTACCATTTATCGACTCTTTAGTCTCTCCAGCATCAGAGACCTTTGAAATAACTAACGATAATGTCCGAGCTTGGCAGCAGACTGTTCAAGGCAGTGACGCGTTGGTGCTACTGGTACCTGAGTACAATGGTCAGCCAAGTGCCGTGCAGAAAAATGCTATCGACTGGCTGTACGAGGACTGGAAAGACAAGCCGGTTGCCGTTGTTAGCTATGGCTGGGGTGGCGGTGCATCGGCTGCTGAGTTAATTAACAAGCTGATGGTCAAGGTAGGAGCTAGTCCAATTGATACCACCGCTTCGCTATTTTTCACAAAGGATATCTCACTTGAGGGTGAAATACTAGATGATGAATCTGTGCGCTCGCAGGTTGCGGCAGTGGCCAAGGCGATTGCCGAGTAGTATACTAACTCTACGGAGTCTATGCCTAGTATGAATACCCACTCAAAACCTCAGTCAATCCAAGTCCTAAAAGCCCTAGCGGATGACGTTAGGTTGAGTGTGGTTAGGCATTTAGCGAATCAGCCTGGCCCCATCCCCAGCTGCGATGTGGTTCAGTCATGCTCTAGTCTGATGGAGCTGTCGCAGCCGACGATGAGCCATCATCTGAATAAGCTGGTAGATGCTGGAGTGCTAGTAGTTCAAAAGCAAAAAACCGAGAACTACTACCAAGTAGATCGCCAACTATGTCAAATGTACGGAATTGATATCGATAGGCTTTAGGCTACTAATTGCCGCGGGGTAGTAGCAGTTGTTTTTCGTAGTAGTCGGAGCGCTTAATTAACTCTTCGTTAAGTGCCTCGACGCTGCCGTACTGCTCAACCAGGGTCGGTTCTTGGGAGAATAAATTGACACCTAGTCCTAGTCGCTCCCCATCAATCACCACGCCAAGTGCCGCTAGGGTCGATGGATACATATCAAAAGATGAGTAGAGTCGCTCGGTGCGCTTAATTGGGTCAGTTGGTGAGTTGATAAAGACATTATAAAGAGTCCGTATGTAGTCGGGCTCGGTGATCATCTCATTGTAGTAAGAGGTTTGCATGCCCAAGTGATCTCCGGTGATAATAATCGTGGTGTTGTCGGCGAACGGCTGCTGGCTTATCCACTGGACAAATTCCTCGACCTGAGCCGATGAACAGGCGTGAACGTTGTCATACTGCTTGGCGTGCGGGGTGGGGCAGGTTGGGTCCAGCCAACCATCGCTAAAGTGTGTATCAACCGTCAGCATCTGGAAATTAAACGGATCGGCGAGCTGGTCCAGGCGAGTTAGCTCAGCCTTGGCGTGCTCAAAAAGCTTTTTATCCTCATAACCCCACCAAACTTTGTAATCAGCTGGGATCATCGCGTGCTCAATCGCATAGTCATAGTCCATGATATGATAATTGCCGTGCTGGGAAAACAATTTATCGCGCCCGCCAAACGAAGCGGATGAGCCGATCATGAAAGTTTGATTGTAACCCTCTCGCTCTAGTATCTGACCTAGTGAATAGGCTCCAGGTAGAAACTCCTTAAACCTTCCAAAGTCATTGCCATCGCCTCTTATCAGGTTAGACTTTAGTGGCACTCCAGCTGACTGCGCAGTAATAGCACCAACTGTCCAAGTCGTGCCATAGGCTGGCAATGCTCCGCCAAGGCCATCCTGTTGGTGCGAGAAGGAGATATTTTGAGGATCTAGCGCCAGCGCCTCAAGCTCTGGTATAAGTGGAGCTGTGGCGTATCCACCGCTTTCGACTGAGGCTACAGTGTTTTCCATCGACTCTAGGTAGATATAGATTAGGTTGCGTTTGCTTTCGGGGAAAGTTAGCTCGGCGGTCTTTGGGTCGACGTAGTGCTGCTCAAAAACTTGAGTGGTCCTGGTTAGCGAAATTGCATAATCAAGCACGCTAAAGCTGCTCAAAAGTAGAGTTAGTGAAATAGCAAACATGGTGATAGCATAAATCAACTTGGCCTTTAGTGGTATGCGCGAAGGATTGAAAGTGGTAGCTTTTTTGCGACCCAAGAAAGACAAATCCAGGTTGATGTGGATCCGATTGCGATAAAAATCAATCACCGGTAGCAGCAGTAGGAAGAAAACGATACTACAAAACAAGATATTATCTTGGACTGTCTCAAGAAGGCTGCTCGACTGACCGTCAAAGCCATTTAGAAAGTAATATATAATTTCATCGATTTTAGCGTCGCCAAAGTGAAGGCGCTTGTAGCGACTAGTAACATAAAAAATTGCCGTTAAAAGCAGCAATACGAAGATAGTTATATAGGCTATAAAGGTTCGTCGCGGGTGTTGGTTCTTATTTTTTCGCATTCTTCTTAACTTCAATAGCCACTGTATTTTCAATTAAATTGACCACGAGTGGCAAGACGAAGGCAAATACAGCAGAGATGATGAGGTAGAGGATGAACGATTTATTTTCAAAAGATATGACGTCTTGGCCAAATATAAAAATAATCACCAAATAACTACAAAGGTTGATAAATAGCGCGAAAATACCATAAGAAGTGGCAAGGCGCCGAGCAGTTAATTTATTGCGATGAAGGTGGTTGTAAAAGCCAAGTGCGACAAGCGCAGGGGCTAGCAGGGCGACAAGTTCTTGCATATCGCTCAAGTATACACCAGGGGGCGGAGCTATGGCAAGCTGACTCTACTTTGGTATAACTGTGGTCAAACACCTGTATATTTCAACGGGCTTATGCTATGATTGAATCTAAGTTGGGTAAAAAAGGGGTGGCGATGGACAGGCCTATACATACTACATCAGAGATCGGCAAGCTTAAGTCGGTGTTGCTGCATCGCCCAGGTGCGGAGCTGGAGAATTTGACACCTGATCACCAGAAATTATTGTTTGACGGCATACCCCTTCTAGAACAAGCACAGGCAGAGCACGATCAATTTGCCGAAAGTTTGCGCAGTCGTGGGGTAGAAGTGCTCTATCTTGATCAGCTGAGTACCGAAGCGCTATCTACGGAGACTTTGCGTGAACAGTTTATCGACGAAATGATCACTGCCTCCAAGCAAGGCTCGCGTCGAGTGACTGACACACTCAAAACTTTTCTGCTTGATTTGCCGACTCATGCTATGGTCCGAAAGGTCATGGCTGGAGTGCGAAAAGACGAGATCAATCTACCGCCGGAGCACCATCAACAACTGCACGATATGATCAAAAAGGATTTTTATCCATTCTACCTCGACCCAATGCCTAGTCTCTACTTCACAAGAGACCCCGCGGCTACGATAGGCAGTGGCCTGACAATCAACAAAATGCACAGCCCCTCAAGGCGCCGTGAGTCGCTGTTCATGAAGTATATTATTGAACATCATCCGCAGTTTGCAGATAACAATATTCCAATCTGGTACAGCCGTGATCAGAAGTTTTCAATCGAGGGCGGTGACGTGCTGGTACTGTCTAGAGATACGGTGATGATCGGTATTTCTCAGCGAACAACCGCTGAAGCAGTAGAATCTACGGCCATTGAGTTGTTTAAACATTCAGACTTCAAGAAGGTTATAGCTGTTGAGATTCCAAAAATCCGCGCTTTCATGCACCTTGATACGGTATTTACGATGATCGATCACGATAAGTTCATCATTCACCCAACGGTTCGCGACCGCGAGGGAAGGATGAGTTTTTACGCCTTAGAGAAGGTTGAGGGCCAGGCCTACCCTCGAATAACCCGCGAGACAGACCTAGAGCATGTGCTTCGGGTGGCCCTGGGGCTTTCAAGTGTGACGCTCATTGAGTGCGGTGGCGGCGATCCAATTGCAGCCGCACGTGAACAAAGCAGCGCCGGGGCAAATACCCTAGCAATCGCCCCAGGCGTCGTACTAGCTTACGCCCGAAATCAGATAACCAATCAGAAGATGCGCCAAGCGGGAATTGAAGTTATTGAAGTTCCCGGTGCCGAATTGGTACGCGGACGCGGCGGACCACGCTGCATGAGTATGCCACTGGTTCGCGAAGATGCTTAACGGCCGCTTAGGAATGTTATAATAACAACACAATGGTGGAGTACTATCAGCGTCGGTCAGCTAAAGAGCCGCTAGAAAAAGTCAGCCGTCCCTACGCAACGCACGGACTGTGGATTCACGTACCCAACAAGAAGGTTGATCTGCCTGAGCTGGCTGAACAGTATAAACTCGATGCCAATATTTTGCGCGATGTTTACGACCAGCATGAACTACCTAGAAGTGAATATAAGGACGGAGTTAAGTACGTTTTTGTTCGTGTGCCATCAGGTAGGGCCGATAGTGAGGCGACCTCTCCGCTACTGGCGATTGTGCGCTCGGGGCAGTTTTTCACCATCTCTCCAGGTGCGCCACAGTTCTCGCCGAAAAACATCAGCAATTTACTACCCACCCGCGCGGACCGTCCAGCGATGTTCATGATTGCAGTGCTGGCGAGTATTGTGGCTGACTATGAGGGCAAGGTCAATATACTAGAAGAGAAAATTATCAGTGCCCGAAAACGCCTTAAGCGTCATGAGGTTAAAAACGCTGACTTTATCGAATTTGTGACGATTGAGGATCGTTTAAACGAATACCGCAGCAGCTTGGAGGGCGGAGCCGGGGTGCTGCGTCAACTATACGCCAATCGCCACGGACTATTCACCGCACGCGACCTAGAGTCGCTGGAGGATATTGAACTACATGTTCAGCAGCTACTGGTGTCCATCTCAGCTAGCGTGCAAACAATTCTTAGTATTCAAAATGCTTATTCAACGGTTGCCAATAACACCTTGAACCAGCGCATGAAGGTGTTGACGGCCATCACAATATTGCTGGCCATACCAAATGTGTTTTATGGAATGTATGGCATGAACGTTGATCTGCCTCTGCAGGGTGAGTGGTGGGCTTATCCGGTAATTGTCGGATTTTCACTGTTGTTAATACTACTTGTGTTTCTCCTTGCAAGACGCTTCAGGTTATTCTAATATAAGAGAAGAAGCGCATCAAAATTGCGTAAAGTCTTGACGTGCCGAGCTAGGCTTGGTACTATAGTTGATGTGCCTTGCGCCAAAAGAGGATAAAATGTAAATTTTAAAGGTCGAACGAGCGCGGGGCGAGTACAATAAGTACGAGGAGTACAACACACATGCCAATAGCAATCAATTTTGTGTCATCACGACGCAAAAAGGTCGCAGTGGATGTGGTGCCTGCCGAATGGCAAACATACATAGCACACTAGAGTGTTCGAGCAATTCATAAAACCTTGAAGCTTGAATATAAAAACACCTCAGGGCACCGAGGTGTTTTTTCTTTGGCTCAATCTAAGTTTACTGTCCGGCTTCTGTTTCGGCCTCAATCTCCTCGATATCTACACCCGCCTCAGCCAGCGCAGCTTTGACTGCATCCTCAAGTGCTACAGGGTTTTCTTGGCTCTGCTGAATCTGCTCGCCCTGAACGTAGAAGGTAGGAGTACCGGATACGCCATTGATCCGGCCAAGCTCTGCGTTGAAGTTAATTTTCTGAGTGATTCGCGTGTCTGCTAGATCAGCTGAAAACTTCTCTTCGTCTAGTGCTAGCTGCCGAGCGTAGGTGACAAATAACTCGTTTCTGCTAGCTGGCTGAGCTGCAGACCACTCCTCTTGGTTTTCAAATATCAGATCGTGCATCTGCCAGAACTTGCCCTGTAGACCAGCTGCTTCAGCAGCTGCTGCGGCCGCCCGGGAATTAGGGAACATTTGAGAAAGCGGGAAGTGCCGATAGACAACGGCAACATGCTCGCCGTACTTATTGGCAATTGAATCCACCTGAGGTGAGGCTGCTTTACAGCTTGGGCACTGAAAGTCAGAATACTCAATGACAATCACTTTTGGATCTTCGCTACCGCGAACATGATCAGCAATATTGCCATTTCGCTCTTCAGCACCGAGGATTGCCATCGAACCTTCTTTTCCAATATCATCCAGGTCCATGCGGTTGCCCATCGACATATAAACCATGCCACCAATCACCGCGGCCACAATTACTCCAAAAATTATCCAACGTTTCGTATCCATTAACCCCTCCTTATGTTGACTACTAGTATACGTGAAAATACAGTACAATGAAACCATGCTTATCCTTAGTCTAGTTATTTTGCTATGTCTACTCGTAGTCACGGCTACCCGCCCCGTGTCAGTCAATTTGAGTAAATTCGAGGTAAATCGACGAGAAAAAGCCGGTTTAATCAGTGATCTAGAGCTGAGGCGAGCGAAGTATTTTGACAATATCATAACTCTCGGGCGCTTGAAGTCTGCAGCACTACTGGTGCTTTTTGTGCCTTGTGCAATCATCGCCTTTGGCTGGACGTACGGCATAGTAGCCGGCGTGGCGACGGCCCTTATGTATCAAACGGTCGCCAGGCTTGGGCTACTTCGGCTACTTGCAGACAAGCTCTATCGGCTGTATGAGCCCTATCTTCTGAGCTTTTGTGAAAAAACCAGTTGGTTTTTTAAGATCTTTTCATCGACCGAGCAGTCTGATGCAAAAGATCAGGTGACTAAACTAGATTCAAAAGATGAGCTACTGGCCGCGATTAAAAACTCACCAAACATAGTATCGAAGTTTGAGGCGTTAGTGCTAAAAAACGCATTAAAATTTGAGCACACCAAGGTTGAAGACGTCCTGACACCTAGAAGCATGGTTGACTCAATCGACCACCAGGAGCTACTTGGCCCAGTGGCGCTAAGTGAGTTGCACAAGACCGGTCACAGTCGTTTTCCAGTGACCAATGGCGATATCGATCACATCGTTGGCGTGCTGTATGTGCGAAATCTTCTGACTATCGATGGCAGCAAGAACTCCAAAAAAGTCAGTCAGGTGATGGACAAAGAAGTTTGTTTTATTCGTGAAGACCAGACCTTAGACGAGGCGTTGGCAGCGTTTTTCAAAACCCAGAAACTGCTATTTATTGTCATCAATGAGTTCCGAGAAACAGTTGGTGTTTTGAGCCTCGAAGATGTCATCGAGGCCCTGCTCGGCCAAAGGATCAATGACGAGTTTGAGCAACACTCAAGCCTGCGCGCCGTTGCCGAGCGCAACCCGCGCAAGAATAATTCTACAACCCTAGCAAAAGACGTCTAGGTATTTCTCAAAACAGGGGAAATCTGCTAAAATAACCAAGATGATTGATAGAATTCTAAGTAAAGATACTCCAAGTACTGTTGGGCAGTCGATTTCTGTAGCTGGCTGGGTCCATGCTCGTCGCGATCACGGCGGCGTGATATTTATTGATTTACGCGACCATACTGGGCTAGTTCAGCTAGTTATCAACCCTGAACAAGCTGAGGCTTTCGAAGTGGCTGAAACTATCCGTGATGAGTTTGTGATCAAGGCAGCAGGCGAGGTCCGGGAGCGCGGTGAAGGGCTGAAAAATCCTAACATTGACTCAGGTAGTATCGAGATGGTGGTCGACAGCCTCCAGGTGCTTAACGCGGCCGAGACTCTGCCGATTCAGCCATTTTCAGACGCCCAGGCCAATGAAGAGCTGCGACTAAAATACCGCTACCTCGACCTTCGTCGACCAAAGATGCAGAACATGCTAAAAAAGCGTGCTGAAATGTTCAAGGCAATCCGTGACTTTATGGAGCAACAAGATTTCACCGAAGTCTCCACGCCAATTCTGGCTAGCTCTAGCCCAGAAGGTGCCCGTGACTTTTTGATCCCTTCTAGGCTGCAGGAGGGTAAATTCTACGCACTACCTCAGGCTCCGCAACAGTTCAAGCAGCTACTAATGGTCGGTGGTCTAAGTCGCTACTATCAGCTGGCGGCCTGTTTTCGAGACGAAGACCCTAGGGCCGATCGTCTTTATGGCGAATTCTACCAGCTGGACCTTGAAATGAGCTTTATTGATGATGGGGAAGTGGTTCGCCAGACGGTTGATCCGATGATTGAAAGCCTGGTGAAAGATTTTGCTGGCAAGAAGCTAACGTTCGACGAAATTCCGCGAATCACTTATCAAGAGGCTATGGAAAAGTATGGCTCGGACAAACCGGACCTGCGCTTTGGTATGGAGCTGGTTGAGCTGACAGATGTATTTGCCGGTACTGAGTTTGCTGTTTTTAAAAATGCCGAAACCATCAAGGCAATTTGCGTCAAAAATGGCGCAACGCTCAGCCGCAAGCAGATCGATAAGTTCACCGAAATTGCTAAGAGCGAAGGCGCTGGCGGATTGGCCTATATAACTTACGAAAATAATGAACCAAAGTCGCCAATTGCTAAATTTCTATCTGACGATGAATTGAACTCGGTGCGCGAAAAACTTGATGCTGAAGATGGCGACACTATCTTCTTTGGTGCCGACAAGCGTCCAGTCGTCAACAAAGTCCTCGGTCGCTTGCGCAGTGAGTTTGCTGCGCACTTTGAGCTCAAAAACCCCGATGAAGTGGCCCTTGCCTGGGTGGTCGACTTTCCGTTCTACGAATGGGACGAGACCAATAGGCGCGTTGATTTTGGCCATAATCCATTCTCAATGCCGCGCGGCGGCGCTGAAGCGCTCGGGGCGGCCGCCACCGATGAGGAGAAGCTAGCTCTTGTTGCCGACCAGTACGACATGGTGATGAACGGTTATGAGATCTGCTCCGGTGGTGTGCGAAATCACAACCCTGAAACTCTCTACAAAGTCTTCCAGCTTCTTGGTTATGATAAGACTTACGTTGATGCTAAGTTTGGCGCGATGATCAGCGCCTTCAAGTACGGTGCACCACCACACGCCGGCTGTGCATTTGGCGTAGACCGAATGTTTATGGAGCTGATGAACGAATCAAATATCCGAGAAGTTATCGCTTTTCCGAAAAACGGCTCAGGTGTCGACGTGATGATGGACTCACCAAGCCTCATCGATCCGGCCCAGTTAAAAGAGATAGGCTTATGAGCGAAAAGATCAGTCCACTGATGGGTCAACAGACTCGTGATTTGCTTAAAGCAGCTCGCCCCAGCAGCCTAAGCTACGACGCCGACGACGGATTGTTCTTGTTGGGGGGCCAACAAGTCACCCCCGCTGAATTCGCCCAGCGTGAACTACGAGGCATATCCGCAGAGGCAGACTTAACAGAAGAGGAAGTCGACGAATTAGTACAAGACCACTCGGCTGCCATCACCTTCAGGCGTCCACTGATACTGCCAAAACTTCACGCTTGGCTCGAATACAACAAGGACGACGATAGGGTATTTGACGAAACTCGGCAGGTTATGCGTGAAGTATTTGTGCAGCTCCGTCCAGATATGAGTCATGTCGACAGTTCGCCTGGAGGCTTCATGGGTTTTCGCGCTGAACTCAGCCGAAACGATAGTTCGCACCTGTTTTTGCAGACACTGGGTAATTGTGCATGCTGGAGTGTCGGAGAGTTCGGGCCATTCGGCTCACGCTACTGGCACGATGGAGTCACCTACCTAACTCCCCACAATGTGGACACAAATGAGCAAAGGGCGGCTTTGTTCGCAGGGTTGGGCCACCTAGCAAGACGCGCAGCATCCTAAGCGCACCTATTGGCTCTGTAGCTTCTCCTCCAGCTCGGCAAAATCCTTCTTCAAACTCGCCGTATCCGATATAAGATTTTTTGTCGTGCGCAGCTGTCGATGAAAGATAATGTCCTTAACATTAAGCAGGGCGAAGGTTGGCCAGCCGATACCGCGGACCTCAAGTAGGTGCTGGATTTTGCTTGAAAAATTATCAAGTAGCACCTTTTGATCAGGTGAAATTTGTTTTGGATAAAGACGCTTTAGCAAAGATCGGCTGATAAAATACACCGCCAAATATATCACGACCAGTGGCACATAAATAATCAGCAGCAGCCACCACCAGCCACTTACAAAATACCCCAGCGCCCAGATGCCAACTAGCAGCAGTATAAATATCGTATCGGTAATTATCGCCACAAAAGTCAGTGCTCTTTGTCCTACTGTGGCTGATACTGCTCGAAGAACATTTATTTTTGGCTTCATGCCTTTGGGTTTTTTCTTCGTTCAAAAAACACAGAAATCAGCCAAATAATCACCACAATTGCCGCCACATAAAGCAGCCCATTGATTAGCCAGGCAGCAAAACGAAATACCATTCCAGCCAACCAGACGCCGATTACTATGAGAGCGATTGTCAGTAAAAGTCGAGATAATTTCATATTCTTAGTGTAGCATATCCAACTTGACCCAGCCCTCTGCAAATAGGTACACTAGAGAGGATGAAAGAAGCTCATGCTAAAACTAACAACTCCGGCTTTACCATAGTAGAACTACTCATAGTCATCGTGGTAATAGGCATACTGGCTGCCATATCAATAGTCGCCTACAATGGGATATCCAATCAGGCTAACGACTCGGTGGTTAAAGGTGACTTAAGCAATATCGCCAAAGAACTCCAGATGATCTATGCGGAAACTGGAGCATATCCACAGGGTGGGTTTGTGGTCGATGCTGGCGGAGCAACCTCGGGTCATCATTCCTATGCGCCTGGTGACCTGCGCTTTAGCGTTAGTAGATCAGCCTACTTAGAGCCTACAGGCTCTGGCTCTACTAATTTTGTTTACTGTACGGGCAAAATGCAAGGTGGCGAAGGTCAGGCTTTTGGTATAGCGGCCACCAGCATGTCCTCCCAGCGTCTTAGCTATAGTTCTTTAACTGGGATCACACTTCACGGGGGGGGTCCTAGTCTAAACAACCTTGCCTGCGCTGGAATCGAAAACCCGCGGTCAAACTCGTCTGGGTATTCGACGAACCAGGGTGGGTGGCAGGACTGGACAAGATAGCCCCTCTATTGCTCAGGTTCTTGACAAAATACAACGCTTATGCTACAGTGATAAAGAGTTGGATAGCCCAATAATAAACACCAACTAAATAAAAAATTGATACTGGCTTGAAAAAACAGTATAATAAAAGGGCAAAGTTGCACCTAATTGCAAGAAAGGAGCAAGTATGCAGGACACACAGGTGA
>CAZBLG010000015.1:5922-13852 GCA_964492805.1 uncultured Candidatus Saccharibacteria bacterium | reverse complement strand
GTTGTTCGCTCTTCAAACGGCTCACCGCTACGACCGTCGTATAGTTGCGACTTGCCGTCTGGAGCATATCCAGCCTTTTCAAGCTCACTAGAGATTACCTCATCGCTAACTCCATGGAATGATGGAGTAGCTACTCGATAACCAAGTGCTCGAGCGGCCATACCAATATGCGTTTCAAATAGCTGCCCTAGGTTCATACGACTAGGAACACCTAGTGGGTTTAGGATGATATCAATCGGCGTACCGTCATCCATAAATGGCATATCTTCAACCGGCAATATGCGTGCAACTACGCCCTTATTACCATGACGACCAGCCATCTTGTCACCAACGCTAATCTTCCTGAGCTGAGCAACAAATATCTGAATCTGCATCAACACACCGGCCTTTAGTTCATGGCCGTTCTCGCGTGAGAAAATCTTCACTCCAACTACTTTGCCACCACCGGCGTGGTTCATTCGCTGTGAAGTATCACGCACGTCTTTAGCCTTTTCGCCAAATATCGCTCGTAGCAGTCGCTCTTCTGAACTCAGCTCTTGCTCACCCTTAGGGGTAATTTTACCGACCAAGACATCGCCTGACTTAACCTCTGATCCAACTTGAACAACGCCAGACTCATCAAGGTGCCTTAGGCTCTCTTCAGAAACATTAGGGATGTCCCTAGTAACAATCTCCGGTCCAAGCTTGGTTTCGCGGACTTCAACATTGTAGTCTTTGATGTTAATACTTGTCAGCGAGTCATCCTGAACTAGTGACTGCGAGATGATGATCGCGTCGTCCATGTTGTAACCACCCCATGGCATAAATGCCACCAAGAGATCACGGCCAAGGGCTATTTCACCCTCAGCTACCGACGCACCCTCGATCAAAATGTCGCCCTTCTTTACCTTGTCACCACGTGAAACGCGGGCTTTTTGGTTGTAGCAGCGATCGTCATTGTTTTTAACGAAGTGACGAAGCTCGTAGACTCGAACACCGTCCTTGTACTTGACATGGATCTCATCAGCATCTGCTCGAACCACCTCGCCATCAGCATCGGCCACAATCAAGTGTCCGCTGTTGCGGGCAATATCGCGCTCAATACCCGTACCAACAACTGCTGGAGTCGGAACTAGTAGCGGAACTGCCTGTCGTTGCATGTTTGATCCGGTCAATGATCGGTCGATACGGTTCTTCTCGATAAACGGCACGAGTGCTGCGGTTGAACCTAAGATCTGCTTGTGCGCTGCGTCCATCAAGGTCACGTCTTTAGCATCAACTTGCTCGGGTCGCATATTGTTCCTGGCACTTACTCGCTCGTCGCGGAATGTACCATCGTCGTTAAGCGGCTCACCGGCGTCTGCGATAACCTCAATTGATTCCTCTGCAGCATCTAGGTAGACAACCTCGTCGGTTACCTTGCCGTCTTTGACTCTTAGGTACGGTGTTTCAATAAATCCATACTCATTTATCCGAGCATAGGCCGCCAAGTTAAGCACCAGTCCAATGTTTGCACCCTCTGGAGTCTCAACCGCACAAATTCGGCCGTAGTGGGTTGGGTGCGCATCACGAACGTCAAATCCAGCGCGTTCACGACTTAGTCCGCCAGGACCAGTCGAGCTTAGGCGCCGTTTGTGGCTCAACTCTGAGAGTGGGTTTGTTTCATCAAGTAGCTGACTAAGCTGGCTAGAGGTGAAAAACTCTCGAACTGCCGCCACTACTGGACGGGCATTGATCAGTTGACTTGGAGAAACACTCTCAATGTCACTTACGCTCATCCGGTCCATGGCATTTCTTTGCATCCTCAGCATACCGACGCGGAACTGTCGGGCTAGTAGCTCGCCAACAAGCTTCACTCGACGATTTGAAAGCGCATCGATATCATCGGCCGGCTCTTGAGTATTGTTCAGCCGGATCATCTCGCGAATAATCGCCACCAAGTCGCTCATCTGGAATACTCGATTTTCAGCCGTGTTCGCTACATCAAGACCAAGTCGCTGATTAATCTTATAGCGACCCACTCGAGAGTAGTCAAAGCGCTTAAAGTCAAAGAACATCCGCTCGATCATCTGTCGGGCATTGTCAACAGTCGCTAGGTCTCCTGGTCGCAGTCGACGATATAGCTCAATTAGCGCCTCGTTAGCACCGCGGGTAGTATCTTTCTCAAGAGTCGCATCAATGTGTTTGATTTCACCGTTATCAACATCGGCAAATAGTTCGCGAATCGAACTAGTCTTTGGATAGCCAAGGGCCCTTAGTAGTGTTGTAACTGGAAGTTTACGTCGTCGGTCGATCTTTACATACATCGCACCGTTTGAAGCCGTCTCAAACTCAAGCCACGCACCGCGGCCGGGTATCATTTTCGCACCATACAGATTTCGGCTGACACTTGACTCAGCCGTGAAGAATACCCCAGCAGATCGAATCAGCTGGCTGACCACTACTCGCTCGGTGCCATTGATCATGAACGTACCGCGATCGGTCATCCATGGGTAGTCACCAAGATAAATCTCTTGTTCCTTTACTTCTCCAGTTACCTTGTTGGTAAGCTCTACCTTGACATGAAGCGGCGCTTCAAACGTCAGGTTGTTCTCCTTGGCGTAAAGGTCGGTGGTTTTTGGTTCATCGAAACGGTACGAACCAAACCTTAGTGCCAATTTCTGACCAGTATAGTCGTCAATTGGGTTAATTTCTGAAAATATTTCGCTCAAACCCCCCTCGACGAATTCTCGCCAAGAGTCTTTCTGGTGAGCGATGAGATCTGGTAGCGGTAGGGTGTCATCACCCGACGTGAAAAACACGCGTCCGCCACTTGTGGTCTGTTTTTTTGCCACAGGCGTATGTACTCCTCGCAGTTTAGTGGTTGTTAGATCGGCCGGAAGATCCCTAAGTGCATGATACTATTTTGCTTTTGCCTAGGTTATTATGGCAAAATAGTCCAAAATCATGACTACACTACTTCTCAACGTACCATTATGGACCATACCAAATACAAAAGCAAGGGTTGTTGCCAATATTGCTTCAAATTGATGCACTTTCTTGACTTATTATGACGCTTGTGCTATAATTAAAGGATAGGGTCACTCAGAAATGAGTCGACGTATCTCCTGCTGAATATCCGCTATAGAACGCTGAGTCGTGCCGTCGGCCTCCATGCAATCTACTGGCATGAAGTAGTCTGGATAAAGGGTGCAGAGCTCTTGGTAATTGTGCTTTGCCCTTTCTAAATGGTCTGAGCTGGCCTCATGAACGTCGCGTTTCATTTTCGTATAGCTACGTTCTGCTTTCTTATCAACATTGGCCTGTGATATGGCTGATGGCACTAGCAAAACTATACACACATCGGGCTTGGGTATTCCGAGCAGCTCATACTCCAGATGTATAGTTTCTGCATAGTATCGGTGACGCTCGGCCTCGGTCTGGAACTTCGTACCCTGATGAGCCATGTTTGATGCAGTGCTGCGGTCGAGTACTGTGCAGGCGTTGTCTTTTCGTAAGTGGTTTTTGAGCCTAGGTGTTGCTGCAAGTCTATTGATGGCATAGGCTAAACCCGCAAGATCAGCGGGCACGTCATCAGCATCGCCATATTCGCCATTTAAATAGCGCTCAATAAACAAAGACGAAAATTCGCCATATTGCGGAAAATCCTGCTCAAGTACGTCATAACCCTTCTCTCGAAGATGCTCACCGAGTAGTTTCGACTGCGTAGCCTTGCCGGAGCCATCGCCGCCCTCAACTGCGATCAGCCGATACTTGATCACTTCATACCCTCCGCCAGCCCCTCAATAACCGTCGGCATCTTGCGTACATCCTTAAATGCCCTTGGCAACATCATCTCTGGTCGCCAACTGGAAATCAACTCGTCGAGATCCGAAGAGTGCTGGTACTTGCCGCTTACTCCACCTCGACCGTCTGAGTAGTCACCCTCAACCGGACCTGATTTATGAAATATCAACTGTCCCATTCGCTCACCAACCGGCAACACCACTGACTCATGCTCGTTGAGGTTGTATATCTCTAAGGTAATCCGATTTACATAGCCCGGGTCGATCCACCCCGCATCAAAACACACCGCCACACCATTGCGACCCCAACTCGAACGGCTCTTAACATCGGCCGCCCCACCGTGCGCCCGTATGCCGATGAACTCATGCGTATGACCGAGTATGCGCTCACCGGGCTTTAGAACAATGATCGGGTGCTCTGGCGGTATGTTTTTGAACGGCTTAAAACCATATCTATCACACCACTCTTGGTGTGGCATCGCCTCAAGCGGCCCCTTGAAGTAGCGTTCAACATCCGCCTCGTCAAACGGATTATAAACTCGTGAACGCTCGTCAAATTCCTGCTTATAGAAATAATTACCAAGTGTAAAGTCCAGACTTGCCTCGGCAATATTTCGCTCATCGAGCGGCGTACAAACTATAGTCCCGTCGGCAATCGCCTGTCTTATTTCGACATTTGAATACACACTCATACCACGGCTCCCTTACTTAAATAAACCTCTCCCAAAGATTAACTTCATTGTAGCATGTTAAAATTAAGATATGAACAAATCCATAGTCGTGGCGTACGATGCAAATCGAGCAATTGGTATGAACGGCGATCTGCCCTGGGGCAGAGGCTTGCCAGCCGATTTGGCTAACTTTAAGCGTCTAACTACTGGCGGCTCGATCATCATGGGTCGAAAGACTTTTGAATCTATTGGCAAAAAGCCACTGCCGAACCGTGAAAACATTGTCCTGTCTTCCACTCCCACCGGAGTATCCGGCGTACTGACCGCGCTGTCACTTGATAGTGCCTACGCCCTGGCTCGCTATCCAATTTTTGTGATTGGAGGCGCCAGAGTCTACGCCGAGGCCTTGCAGTCTATCGACGTGATATACGCCACCGAAGTCGCCTCAACCTTTCCTGACGCCGATGTCTTTTTCCCTTCACTTGGGCCTGAGTGGAAAGAAGCCTCACGCATCCACCACCCCGCCGACGACAAAAACCTACACCCCTTCGACTTTGTCATCTACCAACGCACCTAACCCAACCAAAACCAACCACCCACCCACCCCTTCACCCTAAAAGCCAGTCTGTGAAGGTTCAACCTTCACAAAACAATAATGGTATAATATACCTATGCCCCACAGGAATGTTATCCGTGAGTTCGCAAATGATATGAGCTATCACGTATATAACCGAGGGGTTGAGCGACGCGACATATTCCTTGACTCGCAGGATTACTATGTATTTTTAAATAGGTTAAAGTTAATGCTCATCGACAGGACAGAGCTGGACGAGAAAGACCTACCGAGACAGCCTATAAAGTCATTTCATGGCGAAGTTGAATTACTGGCATACTGTTTAATGCCCAATCACTTTCACCTGCTTCTCCACCAAAATTCAGACAGTGGTATCTCTGAATTCATGCGCACCCTATCGACAAGCTATACCATGTATTTCAACAAGAGATACGAGCGCGACGGCGCACTTTTCCAGGGTAGATACAAGGCTAGCAGGATCAGCACAGACCCCTATAGACTGCACATTTCACGCTACATTCACCTAAACCCTCTGGCTCTAGAGCGTGATATCGAGCAGTACGAATACTCAAGCTTGCGCCATTACGCCACACAAGACGCTACGTGGGTCTCATACGACAAAGTACTGGTGGACTTTCAATCCTACAAAGAATATCTTTCGTTTACCTCCGAATACGCCCACATCGAGAAACTGGAAGTCCTCGAAGAACAAATAAATATTATATAACATTTATTATGTGAAGGTTGAACCTTCACAGGTTTACTGAACGGGTTTAGACGGCGATGGGGGCTTTGATCGGAGGGTGTGATTGGTAGTCGACGAGTTCGATGTCTTCGAATTTGAAATCGTCAATGTTTTTAATGTCTGGGTTTAGCTCAAGTCGCGGCAGCGGAAGCGGCTCACGGCTCAATTGCTCATCGACCTGCTCGAGGTGGTTAGAGTATATATGCGCGTCCGCGAGAGTGTGCACAAAGTCGCCAGACTGTTTGCCTGTCACCTGCGCTATCATCGATAGCAGTAGGGCGTACGAGGAGATATTGAAGGGTACGCCGAGAAACATATCGGCCGACCGCTGATAGAGATGTAGGTCGAGTTTATCTCCACGAACATTGAGCTGAAAAAGCGAATGACACGGTGGCAAGCCCCCAGCTGTAGCAATCGATTCAGTCTCTGCTGGGTTCCAAGCTGTAACGATATTGCGTCTTGAATTTGGGTTATTCTTTACAGTGTCAATCGCCTGGGCTATCTGGTCGATATGGCCACCCTTACCGTCTGGCCATTTTCGCCACTGAACACCATAGACTGGTCCGAGGTCACCCCATTTTTCGGCAAAAGTATGGTCGGTAGCCACTCGATCGATAAACTCTTTCATTTGCTCACGCCACTCTTCAGAGTTAACTTCTGGAACTGGTAGATTATTCTTCTCCAAGTACGCCTTGAACGGCCATTCATCCCATATGTGCACATTGTTCTGTGCCAGGTACTCAATATTGCCTGTGCCTTTCATGAACCACAGCAGCTCATGGACTATGCTACGAAAATATAATTTCTTAGTGGTTACCGCTGGAAAACCCTCACTCAGGTCGTAGCGAGCCTGCATGCCAAAAACACTGCGCGTTCCGGTTCCAGTGCGATCCCCTTTATCCTCACCATGATCTCGTACATGCTGTAGCAAATCTAGATATTTTTTCATATCACCCCCTCATCCTGATAACCATTATTGACCATAAGCGATTAAATTTCACCGTAGTTTTCACAACGATGCCTACAGTACTTGGCGCGAGTGCAAGTAACTACTTAATTTTTGTCAACACCTGGTCAACCAGACCGTATTTTCGAGCTTCTTCAGCACTCATCCAGTAGTCACGCTCCATATCGGCTTTGACCTTGGTGATTTTCTGGCCGGTGTTTTTAGCGAGGATTTTTGCTAGTAGCTCTTTAACTTCTAGACTTTCTTTGAGATCAATCTCCATGTCAGTTACCTTGCCACGTGTACCGCTCGAAGGCTGGTGAATCATCACTTTTGAGTGAGGCAGGGCAAATCTTTTACCCTTTTCACCACTGGAAAGCAAGAATGCACCCATGCTCGCCTGAAGTCCTATGCCATAGGTCGCAACATCTGGTGCGATGAAATTCATCGTGTCATAAATCGCCATACCGTCGTACACACTACCACCGGGACTGTTGATATAGAGCGAAATGTCTTTTTCGGGATCTTCATAGGCTAAGTGTAATAGCTGCGCCACAACTATATTTGCCGTGTGCTCATTTACCTGCTCACCAAGGAAGATAATTCGCTCCTTAAGCAGTCTGGAGTAAATATCATAGGCTCGTTCACCGTCATGAGACTTTTCGATAACCGTTGGAACTAGATAAGATCGTGGATTTGTCATACATCCAGTATAGCAAAAACTAGCACTCGATGCAATAGAGTGCTAGTTTTGTACATTGGCCCTTATTGTATCTAGCTATTCAGCTCGACTAACTTAGCGATCGTCTTATCAGTAATCAGTCGGTTGGCGATGTCGCGGTGGACATTTGGATCGTCAAACTGTGCAGCCGTCTCGGCGTCTTTACCATACTGCTGACGCATGACATCAATTTGCGCAGAAACCTCATCACGCGATACATCAACATCAAGCTCCTTTGAGAGCTCCGCCAACACCAGCCCGGCTTTCACACGCTTTTCAGCCGCAGGTCGTACTTCTTTGGCCAGCCAGTCGTCCTTATCATCAAACTTTTGAGCGGACAAGTACGAGTCTAGCTCCATGTTGCGGTAGCTAAGATTTTGCATCATATCCTGCTCAATTGAACGCATCTGATCTTCAACTAATAGTTCTGGCAAGGTTACTTTGGTAGATTCAGCCAGCTCACCAATCAAAGCATCCTTATACTTCTCTTCTGACTCACGCTCTTTTTG